>JABDQX010000174.1 GCA_013042035.1 Gammaproteobacteria bacterium | reverse complement strand
AAGCATGACCGACCTATTCCTCACGAACATCAAGGTAAATCAGTCCCGGAATATCCGGGATTTCGAGATCCCGCTTTCCGAGAGGGCGAGAAAACACCTGATAATTACCGGGAAAAATGGAAGTGGGAAAACGAGTCTGTTGAATGAGTTGTTTGTTTTTTTGCGGCAGGTTGATGCTGGCAATCCGATATGCCCTGATTATTTGAAGAATTCAAAATCTCTACCACGGATAAATGCAGATAAAGAGTTAAAAGAATTACCGCCATCACAGATGAGTGCGATTAACCAATTAAAAAAACTAGCACAACGTACAATTGACAGCTTTGGTGGAACCGAAATTTCATTTACCGTTCCTGATGCCGCTCACGAACATGCTCAAAAAGGCGATTTCCTCATTGCCTTCTATGAAGCCAAGCGAGCGACTAATCTTACCGTACCCACCGGGGTCACCAAGGTAAAACTCAAAGAAAAATATTCGGCAAACGAACGCGCAGCCAGTAAGTCCTTCATTCAATACCTCGTCAATCTCAAGGTGGAAAGATCCTTTGCCAGAGATGAAGATGACGGCGATGCCGCGCAGGCCATTGATGACTGGTTTGTTCGGTTCGAGGATCACCTGAAAACCCTTTTCCAATCCCCTACCCTGCAATTGAAATTTGATCGAAAAAACTACAATTTCGAGATCATCGAAGAAGGCAAGCTACCCTTTAATCTCAATACCCTTTCCGACGGTTACTCCGCGATCATTAGCATCGTCACCGATCTCATCCTGCGCATGGAGGGGCACGGCAACAAGGCCTATGACCTACAAGGCGTGGTATTGATCGACGAGATCGAAACCCATTTGCATGTGGACCTCCAAAAGCGGATCTTGCCGTTCCTCATCGACTTTTTCCCGAAGATCCAATTTGTCGTGAGTACCCACTCGCCCTTCGTGCTGTCTTCCGTCCCCAATGCCGTTATCTGCGATCTGGAAGAGCGCATCGTCACGGAAGATCTCTCGGCCTATTCCTACGATGCCCTGGTGGAAAGCTATTTTGATGTCGACAAATACTCGGATGAGGTCAAGCAAAAGGTTGCGCGTTTTGAAGTGCTGCGTTCCGCGAGTACGACATCAGCGGAAGAAAAAGACGAATTACAGGGATTGAAAGACTACTTTTTCCATGCGCCAAAATATCTATCCACGGAACTGACCATGAAACTCCAACAGATTGAGTTGCAAAATCCACCACAAAAGGGAAATGGGTAATGGTCTATCTGGAGAAATCCCAACCGGCGCCGGCCTGTCTTGCGGAGGAAAAGACAAAGGCCAATGGAAATTATAAGTGTGGGGAGGTTTTGGATAGGCTCAAGGATGATTTTAAAAACAAGTGCTATATCTGTGAGGATGAAGGACCGATAAGTATCGATGTTGAGCATTTCGTTCCCCATAAAGGGGATAAAGATCTGAAGTTCGACTGGAGCAACCTATTCCTGGCCTGTACTCACTGTAACAGAACCAAGGGGGTGGCCTATAAAGACGTCCTGAACTGCACCCATAAAAACGATAATGTCGACCAAAATATAAGGTATCTGGTTGACCCGTTCCCGTCTTTCAAAGTCGATATCCGATCGCTAATCGAGGACGCAAGAACCGAAACGACGAAAAACCTGTTGCGAGCGGTTTATAATGGTGAGACACCAACTCAAAAGCTAGAGTCCGGGAATCTGCGTAAAAAATTGCAGGCTGAGATAAAAAGCTTTCAGTCGTTGCTGGATCGCTACAACCGTGCTGACGATGAAGAAAAGAGATATTTGGCGGGTAAGCTAAAAGAACACCTCGACAACGCATCGAGTTTTACCGCCTTCAAGCGTTGGATCATCAGAGATAGCGCTGCTCTCGCGGAAACATTCCAGGACTGTCTGGAACAGTCCCAATGATTGTACGCGGCAAAAGCACTCTGTTCCCCTACGCCATAAATAGTGTGCGCGGCACTATTTCCCCGCGCCACAAAACGCCGCTCAACAATCGACAACAACTTGCCGATACGCATAAAAGCGCCAATCGAAGGAAGTCAGCGTACGCGGCATTCATCTGCTGCCTGTTGCTCTCCGGTTCCCTTCTCGCGGAAACGATCCATGCGGCGGTGGCGAGTAACTTTGTCAGCACCCTGCGGCTATTGGCGGCCTCATACGGGACGGACTCCTCTGACGAGGTTAGGATAAGCGCGGCCTCCACCGGCAAGTTGTTTGCCCAGATCCGCCACGGCGCCCCGTTTCATATTTTTCTGTCCGCCGATGCCCGGCGTCCGGAATTGCTTGTGGCCGGTGGCGACGCCATCGCCGATAGCCTTTTCACCTACGCCATCGGCAGGCTTGCCCTTTGGCGGCCGGTTGGTGCCGGAACCACACAAACCAAGGACACGCAACAAGGGGATCCGCAAATCGCAAACCTTTGCGACACATGCGAAGACCCGATGCCACGAATGTTGACGGAAACGTTCGATCATCTGGCCATGGCCAATCCAAAAACCGCGCCCTACGGCAAGGCCGCCGAGGAGACCCTGCGTAAACTGGGTCTTTGGCAAGATTTACAACCCAGGTTGGTTCGTGGCGAGAATATCGGGCAAACCTACCAGTTCGTTGCCTCGGGGGCTGCGGAGATTGGGCTTGTCGCGTTGTCTCAGATCCGGGGGCATCGAACATCGGAAAAACATGGGCGGATGTGGATTGTGCCTTCCTCGTTGCATACCTCCCTACGGCAACAGGCCGTTTTGCTGGGAGCCGGAGCCGATAATGCCGCGGCGAAAGCGTTTCTGGCCTTTTTGAAATCTCCCAAGGCACGCGAGATCATCCGCTCCCAGGGTTATGAGTTGCCGGAAAATGGGTGATAAGGCGGCAAATGCGAAACCCGGATTGTGCTTCATAACAAGGCAAGAATGCGCAGCATTTTGAGCACATTTTCAACACAGTTAGGGCGTGCAGGATAAGTAATGAACCAGACCGTCTTCAGTTACGGCGACGACAGCCCGGAGCACTCTAAAATCTCCCACTCCCGTCTGCCATGCGGTGCCGTCCAACTCATCGGGCGCGAGAGCGAGCTCGCGCTGTTGGACAACGCTCTCGCCGAGCCGCTCATCCACATCGTCCAACTCGTCGCCTGGGGGGGCGTGGGCAAGACAGCCCTTGCGGCGGACTGGATGGCGCGTCTCGCGGCAAACGGTTGGTGTTGGGAGTCCGATGGCTATCAAAACGCCGCGCCGGACAATGGTGCTTCCGATAACATTGCGCGAATCCGCCGTGCGCAACACTACTTCGACTGGTCTTTCCATGGCCAGGGTGCCCGCGACCAGGGGAGTGCTTCCAGTGATACCTTCATCGCGGCGGCGCTGGAATTCTTCGGTGACCCGGACCCCCAATTCGGTTCCCCCCACGAACGCGGTACGCGGCTTGCCAGGCTCATCGCCCGGCAACCGGCCGTGCTGATACTCGATGGTGTCGAGTCCCTCCAGTATGGTGATGATGGCCCCTTGGCCGGTCAACTGAAAGACCCGGCCCTGTTGGCACTCCTCAAGGGGTTGGCCTACCGGATAACGCAATTCCCCGGATCGGGCGGGCTCTGCCTCGTCACCACCCGGACGGCACTCACCGATCTGGATGTCTTCCAGTATCGCACCGTCATTCGGCACGACCTGGAACACCTCGATCGAACCGCCAGCGCCGCGCTTCTTCATCAGGCCGGCGCGGTGCGGTGCGGTGCGGCGGCAATTGTCCCCGATAACGCGGAGCTTCAGCGCGCCAGCCGCGAAGTCATGGACCATGCCCTGACACTGAAACTGCTGGGTGGTTATTTGCAACGCGCCCACGGTGGCGATATCGACCGCCGGGATCGGGTGCGGCTCGACAAGGCCGACCAGAGCATCCAGGGCGCTCATGCCTTTCTGGTCATTGCCGCCTACGAGCGTTGGCTGGGAGGGTCGCTGTGGGACCGCCTCGCTGGGTTGGGAGCCCGCTTGGTTCGATTTCTCTTACCAACCGTCCCTCGGCTCCAGTCACTCGGATTCCTCAATGATGCCGCCAACCGACAGCGCATGGTGGCTATCCTGCGGTTGTTGGGGTTGTTTGATCGGCCGGCGAC
>JABDQX010000166.1 GCA_013042035.1 Gammaproteobacteria bacterium | reverse complement strand
CCAGATTTTGCTTTGCAAAACAGTTTCACGATATAGAGCTTGCCTGTGAACGGCTGCGCCGACTATGAGGCAACCCAGGGTAGCGGCTCGGCTGAACTAGGCTATATATGGTTGTTTCTTAAAATTTCTTCTACCACAGAGGACGCGGAGAGCACAGAGCGGAAAAGTATCATCGGCGGTTAAGTTGGTGCGTATGCCCGCAATCCGCCGGGTCTTTATCCCGCAATCCGCCGCGCCTCCGGAATGCAAAAAACGGGGCCCTTCCCAGACTTCCTGCACTCGTAACCCGCAATCTGCCGGTTGTCTAACCCGCAATTTGCCGGCATACTATCCCGCAAATGGCCGAAGATTCTCATTTCATCGAACGTCATCTGCGGCGTGCCATCGACGAGGCGCTCGCCGATACCCCCGTGGTCTGCCTGCTCGGTTCCCGGCAGTGCGGTAAAAGTACGCTCGTCCGAACCATCACCCCCGAACGCGCCTATCTCGATCTCGACAATGAGGAACTTGCCCAAACCGCCCGCGCCGACCCCGGCGGCTTTGTGCGGGGACTGCCCGAACGGGTTACCCTGGACGAGGTTCAGCGCGTCCCTGAAATCTTGCGTGCAATCAAGGTGGCGGTGGATGAAAACCGGATCCCCGGTCGCTTCATCCTCACCGGTTCGGCCAATCTCCTCCTGCTGCCGCGCGCCAGCGAATCCCTGGCCGGGCGCATGGAAATCCTCCAGCTCCATCCACTGACCGAGGCGGAAAAGCAAGGATCCCCGGGCGCCTTCCTGGAAATCTTCCTTGGTGGGGGGCTTGCTCCCGAAATCCGTCCATCTTCCTCCCATTCCCCGGTCGATCTGCCCGCGCGGCTGGTGGCGGGCGGATATCCGGAGACCCTCCGGCGCGCGCCGCGCCGCGCCGGCCAATGGCGCAGGAATTACCTTCGCGCCATCATCGAGCGCGATGTCCCCGACATTGCCCGCGTGCGCGATGCCACGCGGCTCCAAACCGTGCTTGCCAAAATTGCGCGCCAATCCGGTTCCTTGCTCAATCGCAGCGCCTTCGGTCGCGACCTCGGTCTCGATCGCGACACCGTCAATCACTATCTCGATATCCTGGAACGATTGTTCCTGGTCCGTCTTCTGCCGGCGTGGCATCGCAACCGTGGCAAGCGGCTCGTGAAAAGCCCGAAAATCCATTTCCTCGACACCGGTCTTGCGGCCACTTTGATGGATCTCTCCCCGGAGGACTGGAACACTCGGCGTCAGGACTACGGTTGCCTGCTTGAATCCTTCGTCGTGCAGCAACTTATCGCCCTGTCGGGGTGGAGCGATCCCGCGCTGGAGTTTTACCACTATCGCGACCGCGATCAGGTGGAGGTGGATTGCGTCATCACCAAGGCCTCCGCTGTCTGGGGCGTGGAAGTCAAAACCTCCCGCTCCGTCGGTTCCGGCGATCTGAAAGGGCTCCACCGGCTTGCTGAACAGGCCGGTTCCGATTTCCAGGGCGGTATCGTTTTTTACGCGGGAGACAGTATTCTCCCGCTCGGAGATCCCCGCTTTCTCGCCGTACCCCTGTCCAGACTCTGGGAGCTGTAGTGGAATAGGCGCGCCAGCGCCGTGTTCCACGCGAGCCATAGAGGCGCTTATTCATTATGATTTATCAGCCGGATCGGTGACTACTATACAATTTCATACCCCCGGACTTTGCAATCGGACGGTCATGCACATTACAATTGGACGCGATTCAATATTACAAATAGACGCCAATATATGTTGCAATTGGACGGACAACCTTATCTGGCGCGCGGGCTGCGCGCCGGCCTGCTAACCGCGCTGGCCGATACGCCGGTGGTCTGTCTTCTCGGCTCCCGGCAGTGTGGAAAGTCCACCCTGGCGGCGCATCTGGACCCGGATCGAGTCTTCATCAATATGGATGACGCCGCTTACCTTTCCGTTGCCCGCAAGGATCCTCAGGGTTTTCTTGCCGAGTTGCCGGATTTCGTCACCATCGATGAAGTCCAGCGGGTTCCGGAACTGACCTTGGCGATCAAGCGCAGCGTGGACAACGATCGCAGACCGGGCCGCTTTTTGTTGACCGGATCGGCTAATCTGTTGCAGCTCCCGCGTCTGGCCGATTCCCTGGCGGGGCGCATGGAGTGCCTCTACCTCCAGCCGTTCAGTGAATCTGAAAAAGAAAAGACGCCGGGCCGGTTTCTCGAAGATTGGCTGTCGGGAAAAATCACCCCGGACATTACCGGTGCCCGCCCCCCGAAACGCTCCACCTTGCCCGAGCGCTTGGTGGCGGGCGGTTATCCGGAAGCTTGCTTGCGTCCTCCGGAACGAGCCCGACAATGGCGGCGCCAATATCTCAGCTCTGTGATCGAACGGGATATCCGGGATGTGGCCCAGGTAAAAGAGGGCGCGGATCTGGCAAGACTCATAGAATTGCTCGCTCACCGCACGGCCACATTACTGAATGTCTCCAATCTGGCCTCGGATCTCGGATGCGCCCGCGCCACCGTGGAACGCCATCTTTCCATCCTGGAAAAACTCTTTCTGATCCGCCGCCTGCCCGCCTGGCATGACAATGCCGGGAAACGCCTCGTCAAGACTCCGAAGATTCATCTGTGCGACAGCGGTCTGGCCGCTACGCTAGAAGATCTGGAACCGTCCATGTGGCTATCGGAACGCCCGCGTTTTGGCCGGTTGCTGGAATCCTTCATCGTGCAGCAGATCATCAGTCAGGCGGGTTGGAGCCATCCGCAATTGCGAATCTGGCACTATCGTGACAAGGACAAGGTGGAAGTCGATTGCGTCATCACCAAGGGAAAACGCGTCTGGGGCATCGAGATAAAACTTTCGCAATCGGTCTCGCCAGCCGATGCCCGGGGGCTGGAGCGGCTGGCCGGTTTAGCGGGATCGAATTTTCAGTCGGGCATTGTTCTGTATGATGGCGCCGATATCCTGCCGTTGGGGCGCGCCGGTTTTCTCGCCGTGCCGCTGTCCAGGCTTTGGGAACTGTAACGAGGCCGGACGAAAAAGGGTTCGATATCCGCAATACACGATTTATCGCGTCTTCGATCCCCCGCGCCCGGTTGATGCGCGATAAATCATTTGGCTGCATCCATGGATAGGCCACCGAAAAACACAAAAATTCGATTTATCGGGCACGCTCCGAGTGAGGCGTAATATTCTAGGTTATACGTAAATTGGTCTTCTTGCTCAAACTGCAATAGAATTGGGACCATGCGCGTTTATCTTGATAATTGCTGCTTGCAGCGCCCGCTCGACAACCAGTCCCATCCTCGCATCAGGGTTGAAACAGAAGCGGTCTTTGCCCTGTTGGCAGCGGTTCAGGCCAAGGAGCTTTCGCTGCTAGTGGTCGATCCATCTGATAAGCAGGGATGATAAGATCGTTCTTCAATAGAGCAAAGTAACCTATTGAAGGACAGAAGGAATGAAAAAACGATATGTGGTGCGCTTTTCATTAGAAGAGCGTGAAAGTTTGGGGTATCTGGGGTATCCATTTAACCGGAGTTGGTCACCCTGTTACCCGTTATTTGGCAGTTTGGAGTTGATTCTCATAGCCCCACCACTGAGAAATTAAGCGGAATCAATAAGATGCTGATGCGCCAGGATGATCCATCATGTCAAGCTATCCTGACTCCGGTTAGATGGATACCCCGGAGCGGCGTTATTCAGATCGGTCGCTTTTAATTTTGCTGCTGCCGTCATCCCGGCATGGATGCCGGGATACAGGGCCAGGGATGGTAAAAAATGTTCACAAAAAATAAGAATCCGCTGGATAGTAGTACAGAGAGCACAGAGCGGAAAAGTGTGTAAGCGGCGGTTACTAAGACCGCTGAAACTAAAGCAAGATCCCTGGTTCTGAAATATGCGAAAAATGTTTGTATTACAGCTGCATATAAAGTAACCAGTCTTGCCTTACTTTTTGCGCCCTTAGTAACAGGCGCATAGTCGTTCTATGCAACTGTTGACGTAACGCACAAGACCGGCAAAAGGACAAGCAAGCTGGTATGTTCTTTGACACAAATCGCCTTAACCTTCAGTAGGCGTAGAAACTATAGAACCGGCCTTCAGCCACCTTTCCGATATCCCAACAGTTCCGCCAACGCCCAGGTAACATCGCTCGGCATATCTTCCGATACAAACCGCTTCCAACGAAATGCAACATCGGGATCGATGTGTGTATGTAGATGGAACTTGAGATCGCCGCTCATCCGGGAAACGGTTCCCAATCCGTCGGTCATCCGTTTGGTTTTGTCGTCATAGGCGTTTAGCATATTTGGGACAAAATCCACGCCAAGGGATCGGCACAGATCATGGACAGTCGCCACGGGATCAGTGATCACATCCTCGTATTTGACGCGGAACCAGCGATGCCCGGGGACATCCTGGAGAAAATCAACGATATTCTGATTGCACACCAGCCACGCCAGCTCGGCAAATTGCCAGCGGGAAAATTCCTCCTCGTGTCTGCGCATGAAAGGTGCAAAACGATCGAGTTTCGCATCGGCAAAAGAAAGGGCCATGCCGCAAGGGTGACGAACGAGGTGTATAAAAAAAGGCTCGATGAAGTCCGACTCGGCACGTCGCAGCACATCCGGGGAATAGCCATAAACGGGCGTCTTATCCACGAGACACCGATCTTCCCCCAATCGCTGTTGTAACATCCCGTAGAATTCATCGACCCGAATCCCTTTATCTTCCCATGTGGCCATCAGGCGCGCCGCTTGTTCGGCAGTCATGCCATCGAGTTCCATCAGGGCACGGATGGTGCCGTTCAGGAAATGCGTCCGGTTATCGACGGACAGAACATCACGCCTTTCATCGAGCGTTGCATACAGCAGAAGGTGCAACTCCGGGGGGGCAAACAAACGTGGATGACCGGCGAGAATGGCCTGCAACAGGGTCGATCCGGTACGCGGGGCCGAAAGCAGGAAAATCACCCGTTTGTTTCTGATAGCCGAACCTGTCCGTGGCAGGGGTTCCGGGATGATTTGTCGAAAACGCGCAATGGTTTTGTGATCTATTGTTGCCTTTTCCGGAACACAATCATTGCCCGGAGGAGATAAATCTCCATCGGCATCCGGTATGTCAGCGTGCTTTTTTTCGACGTAAGCCGCGATTTCGTCGATGGAAAGGTCATCGACATACTTTCCGGCAACCATGATGAGATCGTGGAAACCGATTTTCTGACCCCATTCCTCTTCGATGGCAACGAAAAGCGTCACGAAGTCGACGGAGGTCAGGCCGATATCGGCGATAAGCCGCAGGTTTCCCTGGACACCTTCCTCAAAATCATCATCGCCCCAATGGTCTTGGAGCAGCCTTTCCACGATAGTGATGATTCTTTCGCGAATCACGGGCAAGGTGTCTTTCGAGGTGGCGATTGGTTGATTGTTTCCCATCGATAAATCACATTTTGATTCGCGCCCGATTTATAAAAAGCCGCACAAAGGAGCCTACAGCCTACAACGTCAAAAATACCCGAGATGATGGGCAAAATCCGCCACCTCATCGGCAACTTCACGCTCCGTGGCAAGAGAGAGCCCGATCTCCTCGAATTCTTCCCTTAGCGCTTCGGATAGCCATTGCACTTGAGTGCTCTCGATAAACGCATCGAAGGATGGTTCCCGAATCCTGCCCACCCGTAACGCGGGACTTTGCATGAATTTGGGATCATTCCCTCCAGGGGCGGGCATGGGACCCGGAAGAGCGTAGGGTGATAATTCGGGATGCTTCATGGCGAGAATTGCTTCCCGATCGGTACGAATCCCAAGCCATTCGCAAATCTGGGGAAGATACGTATCCGGTTCGGAAAGGATATCTTCGCCTCTGACTCGCAGCGTTTGGCCTGTGGGTAACCCATTGGTAAAGCTTGCGATATTATTGTGCATAATATACCAGCTCATCAGACGATCCATCATATCATCGCGCCCGCTCGTTCGCCCTTTCCGCCTTCGATTATTCTCGAAAAATTCGGCCATGGACTGCCGGGTCGGTACAGGATGGCGCGTCAGATGCAGATAATATGCCTGTGGATAAGAGGTATATGCCCGCTCTATCCATAAAGGCCTGGCACACGTTACGGGGCTTTTCTCTACACCAATTCGCGGCGCAACCTTTTCCAGAAGGTAATCCAAAAGTGCCTTCGATCCCCAATCCTGGTGCCCGATCAACCAACCAATTGCCCGCAAAATCGTGGCGCTCGTCTGGACACCATCATGCAGTTGCGCCAATGTCCGCAACACCCCCGGGGGGCCCCCATAATTTCCATGTTTGTACTCGCGGTCCAACACCTCACGCACGGTATCCCCAACGAACAGATGCAGTTCCGGGAAACCGTACAATTCAGGATGCTGCCCGAGCATTGTCGAGACTACCGAGGAAAATGAGCGAGGCGGGGATAGAATAATAAGAGGTCTGTTCGTCATGGAAAAAACCAATCCGGCATGGCCGGAACCGGAAATATTAACTACGCGAAAACTAAAGCGAGATGGCCGGCACTGTATCTAACTGTAATACGATGAGAATATCTCGCTTTAGTTTTCGCGGTCCTAGTAATTTACAGGATATGCAAGATGAGTTTTGCATACCACGTAGAGCTACATTTGCCTGCCGGCCTGTATATGGAGATTAAGGGCATCCAATTCCCGAGCAGTTGCCTTGGCAAATATGTTCAGCATATTCAAACGATACTTGAGTTCCAAACGCAACCTTTCCAACTCTTCGAGGGAAGTATTGCCAAAATCATGTTCCCCTTCCATGCCGCCCAGCCAAGCACCGAGATTGTGTCTAATGTGCGGCAATTCTTGAATCAGATTGGCAAATCCGGAAATTTCGTCGGTGGATGAATCTTGTCGATCCGATTCCGAGTCACGGGCGGTTTCGGCTACCGGAGATGTCTCGGCCATCGATCGTTTTTGACGGTGCTGACGAAACACCGATAATTTGTTTTTTATCTCGTCGAGATCGTCTTCCGACTCGTCGTCCGGCGCCACATGAATAAACGAGAGCATGGCGCCGAAATTATGGAGATCCGACTCGGGTTCCCTCCGGGTTTCATCCGCTATCCGCCCACGCAGCCGTTCAAGAACCCGCCGGCGCTTTTCTCGCGTTATGTCTATTTCCGTCACTGTCAGCCACCCTGCCAGACTTCAAGACCGCCATGGGGATTGTCCCGATACGCCCATTTCCACTCTTTCCCGATTCGGGTCGCAACCTTGGGGCCAAAGGGATTCGCTGTACAAATGAAAAGGCCATGCGGTGTGGAAACGATATTACGACAGCCATAATTGAAGGGGTTGCCGAATCCCGTTTTGGTGACGGGCAACCAATTCTCTCCATCCCAGGTTCGCCACAGATCGAAACCACCCTGGTAATCAATGAAGCGTTCCACCCCCATTTCCGCCAGCAAACGGGCGCTTTTCATCGGTTTGTTTTCCAGATCCACGAAGCGCAGGATAACACTCCAGTCCATGGTCCCCACATACAGCCAACCCTCATGAATACCCATTCGCCAGATGTAGCCACAAAAGTAGTTATTGAATCCGGCGCCAAAACCACTGATGGGTTCCTTTCCGTCCCGGGCACTACCGATCACGATATCCCACTGGCCATCGGCATGAATCCGGATGATCTCCGCGGCGGCGGGACCTATTTTCCAACGATGGTCATAGCCACCATTTTGGATGCCGGTACCCACATAAAGACAATCCTTATAAGCAATCATGCTCACGACACCCTGATTCAGCGCCCCCCTGCCCGCGCCGTTGGAAAGAATTTTTTCCCATTTGTAGGGAGGAGAGCCCTCGGCCTGTGTTCGCCAAATCTGAAAGCCGTTGATCCCTCCGGTACCGGCATATAAATAATCATGGCAAACCGCCATTTCATAGATCACCGCCACCTCGGGTGGTCGCTCGAACCCCGGATCGTTAACGGAATACCATTGTCCCGATACCGGATCGGCTGTTTCGAATATCAACGATGTCCAAGCCATGTTGACATTTCCCTTGCTGGCGCCTGTCGGGGCCGTAAACAACCTGCCCTTATAGGGCGTCAGGGCTCGAATCGCCGTTACGGTAATATCTTCCCTTGCACTTTTGAAGCGTGGCTTTGCCACGGGAGTAAACACACGGCCATCGGTGCTGCGGAGGATCTCGGGTCCTTGCCCACGAGAACGAGCCCAACTGGCCACATAGAGAGCGGGGGCCTGATCCGAGCGCCCCTGGAAAACGGTCATGCCTCGATAGCCTAGATCCCGACTGAACCGAACACCTTCGCCATCACGCACAAAAGGGGCTCGAAAAAGGCGTTCCCATAGGGAGGTAATCGGATCATATCGCCATATTTCCCCTCTGGCGGCCAATCTTTCGAAGGCGCGGGTATAATTTTGGTATGGGCAGTCCACCGGCCATGTGTCGATTCGGACAAATGGCATGGCAAACTTCAACAGGCACAGGTTTGCCCGTGAGGTACCTATATACAGATGTTCCCTGAACCAGACCGCAGAATAGGCATACGCATTGTAACCATCGCCAAAGCCGTTTTCACAGATCTTGCGAAATGCCGTTTCCCGGAGTCCGGGGGGCGGTTCAGGTGTCAACATGGCGACTTTCGCATAGGTATGAATCTAAGAGCGTGTCTGAAAAATCCCCAGTCTACTGCGGCGGCCCCCGAATTGTGGCCCGCTGCGTTGCGAAAGAGTCAAAAATCGCGTCATGTAGCTCGCTACACTCC
>JABDQX010000157.1 GCA_013042035.1 Gammaproteobacteria bacterium | reverse complement strand
CTCATGTTGGATTCCGGGTTGATGTCCTGTAATTGGTTTAATACTATTTCCTAAGCTAATGATGCTTAGGAGAATATTCGATGAGAACTCCCCGAGGTGGCTCTGATAATGTACTGAATATCAGAGCAATTATAGACGATGGGAAGTGTTTTCGTACTGTCCGTGAGCTACGCTGGCCTGAAGGTATACGTTGTACGCACTGTCAGTCTGACACAGTAGTCAAATATGGACGTGATGCAACTCAGCCGGAACGCCAAAGATATCATTGTCGAAACTGTAATCGGTATTTTGATGATCTGACTGGTACGATTTTCGAAGGACATCATAGGCCACTAACCGTCTGGATATTATGCCTATATTTCATGGGATTGAATTTATCAAACAGCCAAATTGCCCGTGAGTTGGATCTGAATACGAGCGACGTTCAGGAAATGGCCAAACAACTTCGCCAAGGGGTAGTTGCCCGAAAACCGCAGGCAAAACTTCATGGGGAAGTCGAGTGCGATGAGGTTTATGTGGTAGCCGGGCATAAGGGAAAACCAAAAGCTGTTCAAAAAAAACCGTAAAGGTCGGCGGCGCCGTTTGAAGGGCGCTCGCGGACGTGGCACGTTGGATAAAGAAAAACCACCTATATTTGGGATGATTCAACGTGGCGGACAGGTCGCGATTCAAATGCTGGAGAATGTGAAACAAAAAACCATCCGTCCTGTAATTAGTTCGACGATTGCACCCGGAACTTTGGTGTATACGGATGAATATGATATCTACTACCGCTTGCCGGAATGGGGATACGGTCATAAGACAGTTTGCCATAGCCACGGCGAATATGCTCGTGATGAGGATGGGGATGGATTCTGCGAAGTCCATGTCAATACTATGGAGGGATTTTGGTCTTTATTGCGTTCTTGGCTGCGCCCCCACCGTGGTATTTCTCAGGAATTACTCCCTGATTATCTTGGTTTTTTTGAGTTTGTACACAACGTGAGGCGGCGAGGCAAAAGGCTTTTGGGGTCTTTACTTCAGCTCTTCCTCATCGACCAACCCGGAATCCAATAAGAGCCTACTTTTAACGCCTGTATTTTAAGGTATCGGAAAAACAAAGATCCTGGAAAATCCGATGCGCGAACCAAGGCCCAGCCCCTGTCGGCCTTGGCGCGAAGCGCTAACATGTTCATCTTTCGGCAGAACAAGCGCTGATGAGTTCATGGTGATGCGGATCTATGAAATGACCAAAATAGCATCTACCTCCACGCGGGCACCTTTTGGCAGACTACCGACACCAACCACGGCCCGAGCCGGATAGGGTTCTTGAAAGTACACGGGCATCACTTCGTTGACGATTGGAAAATCATCCATCTCCGTGAGAAACACACCGAGTTTTACGATGGTATCGAGGGTTCCCCCCGCCGCCTGGGCGACAGCCGCCAGATTTTTGAACACCTGATGGATTTGCTCTCGCATATCACCGGCTACCAGTTCCATGGTCTCTGGCACCAATGGGATTTGCCCGGACAGATACACGGTGCCATTTGCGTCAATGGCCTGGGAATAAGTACCGATAGCGGCAGGGGCCGCGGAGGTTTTGATGGGTTTTTTATTCATGGTCTGAGATTAGTCCTTCGCCATATGCAATGCGATCATGAATGCGCCAACGATACCGAGCGCAGCGGACAGCACCGTTTCTTCACTGGTGTATCGACCCGCCGAACTCATCGTCGGAATATGCGAGAGAGCGGCACCAAGCAGCACACCACCAACGGTTCCCAGATGACGATAGATTCTGCGTGAGGTGTTTGTTACAAGATACTCGTTTGCCCGTTCAACGTGGGCCGCTGATACGGTATCCGCCTGATGGCGCTTTGATACTTTTATGGATTCGCTGACAAGTTCACTGATGTACTGTCCTATCCTGGTTTCCAAGGTTGTAAACGCAGACGGTGAAAACGAGGAAGGATCAGCGGATTGAAGCAGTTGGCCCTCCGCTTGCTGAACCACGGATTGAGCAGTTTCTTCCGAATTGAGCAGATCACTCATCGCTGTCCTCCCCTTGCGGGGTTCAGCTTGCTTTGTCTCAACGCATTCAAATAGGCATGGGTGATGTCATCTTTCAACTTTGCAATATGAGAGGGGCTACGTTCGCGAAGTGACAAAATCAATGTGAAACCAACCGTTACGAACATGGCACCCATCGTGACTATAAGCGCCACGAGCAAAAAACGAGAAATATCGATAGTGGTAGAAATAGATAAGATAGAAAAGATGGATGCAACGATAGTTAAAACCGCAGCAATAGCAGATATCCAGGAGGATGCCTCAATCTTTGACCAAGAGTAAGTTCCTTGAGCGCCATGATTTTTCTTTTCCATTGACAGCCTCGCTTGTACGTCCGAAAAGCAAAATTATGCGTTCCCATACGAGGAGCGTGAGAACAAGAAAAAGATTTCTTCCACGGTATGATCTTTCGAAGCAGAATCATACTCATGTCCATAATTTTTCCCTGCCCGCCTCCGGCGGACAGGGAAAAATTACGCCCGCACAATGCGTAACACAAAATCGATGGCGCGTAATCGTTTGATGATCTTCGCAAGGTGATGTCGATCCCTGACGTCGATGACAAAGTCGATGGAGCTTTGCAGGCCATTGCGCTCGGCAATCACCACGTTTTCTATATTGGCGCCTATGTCCGCAATGGCGGTAGCGAAGGTTGCAAGCGCGCCCTTTTGATTGACAGCATCCACGCGAATACCGACCGGGAACTCCCCTTCGAGATCGGGCTCCCAGGTCACATTCACCAATTTGTCCACGTCGCGATTGCGTTCAGTGGGTACGTTCTTGCAGGCATTGGTATGGATGACAACTCCACGCCCCGTGCTGACGCCGATAATCGAATCCCCCGGAATCGGATAACAACATTTAGACAGGGCAACCACCATCCCCTCGGTTCCTCGAATGCGCAGTGGGTAGTGGAACTGGCAATCGGGCAGTTGTTCGAAGGACTGCTGCCCCCTTTCAGCACCTACTTCAGTCAGGAACGTACAGGCCACCTGTGCGGCTCTGCGCTTTCCGGAACCAATTGCCAATAACAGGCTATCCACATCATCGAATTCCAGCTCGGCTAACACTGCTCCAATCTGTTTTTCAGGTATGTCACCCAATTTGACGGCTCCGACGGCCAACGATTGAGCAAGCAGGCTTCGTCCAAGCGCGACGAGATCACCTTGTTTCAGTTTTTTGAGATAACTTCTGATGTTCGATTGCGCCTTTGCCGTGACCACGAAATGCAGCCAGCCGGGATTCGGGTGAGCCCAGGGCGCGGTAAGCACTTCCACCGTTTGCCCGTTTTTGAGCGGCGCCCGCAGGGGTGCATAGCGATGGTCTGTTTTTACGGCGACACAGGTATTCCCGACGCCGGTATGCACAGCATAGGCAAAATCCACTGCTGTGGCGCCCCGCGGCAATTCCATAATCTCCCCCGCAGGCGTAAAGACGTAGACTTCATCCGGGAAGAGATCAACCTTGACACTCGCCATGAATTCCAACGGATTGCCACTTTTTTTCTGGATCTCCGACAATCCCTGCAACCATTTGCGCGCACGCTGGTGAGCGGCATTGGTAACGGTCACGTCATTCCTATAACGGCAATGGGTAGCAATCCCGTCTTCGGCCACCGCATTCATTTCTTCGGTTCGAATCTGGATCTCAATGGGGATACCGTGAGGGCCAAACAACACTGTATGTAGTGATTGGTAGGCATTTGCCTTGGGGATGGAGATGTAATC
>JABDQX010000151.1 GCA_013042035.1 Gammaproteobacteria bacterium | reverse complement strand
GTGAGGGATTAAATCGGCTATTAGTTTACCGTTTCGGATTTCTGCTTCAGTCAAGGCGGAAGAAAGTACTGGCCCTGACTCACTAATGCTGAGTGTTTTCATGGTGGTTTATCAATCCGATAATTCTTGGCCTCGATAACACTGGGCAATCCAGTTCACCGGCCTGTCTCCTCAAACCGGATGCCGCGAGTTTCCTTGCGTCCTTCTGCGCCCGTTTTGCATAGACCAACGACCACTTCGCCCGTCAAGCTCCCTGGCGCATCCGAAAACCGGTTCGTTCATGCCTTCTTGAATAGATGCCTTCATTTCCGGAATCGACAGAAGATGGAGTGTTTCGGATATGGCGTTCCAGTCATCTTCGGAAACGAGCACGGCATTGCTCCGTTCTCCTGTAATAACAATCGGTCGATGGTGTTCCGATGCCTCATCGATCAGGCTGTTTAATTTGGCGCGGGCTTGGGTTGCATCGAGTGTGGTACTGGTCTCGATCATTATCTACTCCTTCGCGTTCGTTAACCGTTTTGTCGACATGGTGTCTTTCCATGTTCCCAAGTTCTGTTTGGAAACCTTCATTCTTTCTGGCCGGCACCCTTTTATGATACCCCGCATGTTCCCCTCGGCACTTCCCGGCAATCAACTCTGTTTTTCTTTCTGGCGCCGACACTCTGCCAACAGGGCGGGGATTTCCTCCGAGGCCGGTGGTTCCAGTTCATCCGGGGCCTTTTCCAATGCCGTCACCAGTGACCGTTCGGCATCAAAGTAATGTATCTTGGCTTGCAATGTCTTGCCCCTGATTTTGGCGCCGCGCGCCTGGGCCACCAATGCTTTGCCCATGCCATGATAGTTGCCGAAATAATCGGGCTTTTCTTCCATGGAGGTCTGAAACGCGGCCAGCGCCTCCTTGTGACGGCCAAGATCGATAAGCAGCCAGCCGAGATGGCTGTGAAAGATTCCCTGGGAACTTTGGGCGCGTTTAGCCCACCGAAGGGCGTGACGGAATTCGTCCTCCGCCTTTCGGAACTGGAGATATTTATGCCTCCAGTGGCATTACCACCAATTGAAAAGTTACCTTTTCCCCCTCTCGTCTTCGTAATTCGGCTATTGTCTTTTTTGAAGAAGCTATAGAGCAGACCGAGGACAGTCGCGGCAGCAGTTACGCTTGCCGCAATAGCGAGAACCATTTGCCAGTTGAATTCTGTTTCCACAGTCTTTCGGGAGCCTTCTTGATATTTTCTCGTTCCCACGTTCCGCGTGGGAATGCATATTCATCGTATCCACTCTACCTGCACCAAACCTTGGGCTTCCAGTGGATCCAGTTCATGATGGTCGGCACTGACCAATCTGAGTGCTCTGGTTTCTGCAATACCCAATGCCAAGGCATCGGCCATGGAAAGTTTACCTCGTGCCTTCCATTGTGCCGCAGCCAGCAGTTCCGATTCGGTAAGAGACCACAGAATATCGATACCCGCCTGCCGAACTAATTCCAATACCAATGCCGCCGCATGGGCTTGGCGGCTGCGGCGCACTGCATCGTAGGACACTTCCAGTACATTGATGGCGCTCATGAATATCGGCGGTTTCCCGGTCAACAATGCTTCAACCGTGTCTGCACCGGGTTCATCGTTCAACAGGGCAATCAAGGCACAGGCATCCAGCAGGTAGCCGTTCATCAGCGCTTTTCCTATCGGTGCTCTTCTTTGGCGATTTCATCACGTTTGGCCGCGATGAATGCGTCGACACCGGTTAGCATGTCCTTCATGGCCCCCCGAACGCGCCGTGGTTCCGGAGTGGAGGGGAGGGCCGACAGTCGCAGAATAACCAAATGCTCCGCATCTTCGAAGGTGATGGGCTCCAAAGGTTGGATGACGCCGTTGCGGCAAATCGCTTCAATTGCTTGATACATGGATTACCTCGTCAAACCATAGTGTTATTTTCGCTGTTTCCCAATCCGAGACAGCCGAAACAAAAAAGTTCACAAATTTTTTCTCGTTCCCACGTTTGGGAATCGGAGCCAATTCCCCGCCCGGAAGCCCCCCACTCGACGTTTCTTTTGCACATGATGCCCCGCATACCCCTCGGATGTTTGCGCTCAATCCATCTCGGACACATAACACATCCCCATCCTCTCCCGCGTCAGGTGTACCTTTTCGTCAGGCGCAACACCCGTATTTTTAAATTCTTTTTCAATCCCGGCCAGGACCCAACGGAACTTGACGATTGCCGCGCTCGGAGTCGTGTTACCGGTTGGAATAGCACCGGCTTGTAGTGCCTCGATACCCAATGCGTAGGGGCTTCCCGCCGAATGGTGAGTGGTAATGATGACGGGTTTCCCACGCTCGGTTGCATATCTTATCTGGTTGCCCAAAGCGTGCGGTGGCCAATTGGGGATATTACCGGCGCCAAACGCCTGGATGAGCACACCCTTGCAATCATCGATCGCTATTATGGGCGCAAGAAAATCAGGTTCAAGCCCTGGTGTTAGGGTAACGGGAAAAATACCAGCGGCAAATACGGGCTGGAGTTCAAAGTCGGCGGGAGCATCTTCCGGGCCTGGGCGGCGTTTCGCGTGTCCGCGCAACAGGATCTCGGGGGCAAACTCGCCGAGGGGAAGAACGCCGGGCGAGTGAAATGGCTCGGCGCTTTGATAGTCTTTCTTTCGGGTTCGGCATCCCCGGAACAGATGATTGCCGAAGGCGATGACGACCTCGGAAAGGTTGGAAAGCGCTGCGTGGACGGCTCGTATCAGATTGGTGCGGGCATCGCCGTATATGACTGCGGGTATTGCCGTCGAACCGGTGAAAACCACGGGGAATGGTAGATTGCTCCCCAATGCAAAAGCCAGCGCGGTAGCGGAGAAATGCATGGTATCCGTGCCGTGGGTAATAACGAAGCCGTCATATCCCAGGTGGCGCCGGTCGAATACGGCACGGGCCAGGGTGGTCCAGTCGGTGGGCGAGATGTTACTGCTATCCTTATTGAACAACGGGACAAAATCGATATCCGCAACCTCGGCGAGTTCCGGCGCAAGCCCCGGAAGATCGGCCGGATCCTCACAAGGACGGACAATACCGTCCGCATTTTTGACCATGCCGATGGTGCCGCCGGTATGGAGAAGGCAGATGCGGGGTAGATTGTGCATGGTATGGCTA
>JABDQX010000110.1 GCA_013042035.1 Gammaproteobacteria bacterium | reverse complement strand
GTATGGCATTCCAAGTACTAGTAGCCTCATCATAAGTGGCGTCATTATCTTCATCATATTGATATGATTCACGAGCAATCTGAGCCTTGAATCCGTTGAAATTAGGCGTTTCATACGTCACTAACTGGGGCTCACGCTCGTTAAAATTCGAGCCGGAATCATGGTAACCGATGATATTGTTGTAATCGGCGATGGTGTCGGAAAAAATGTCCAGTTTAGCGGTAGCCGTCTTGTAGGGCGTGTCATGTTTCCCGAAGAAAATCTTACCAAAGTTGTCGCTCTGGAGTCCGACATAGGTATTGCGCAGGTGTACGCCATCGTCGCCGGTGTCCAGATGGGTCTCGACCTGCCAGATACCTTTCAGGCCATTGCCCAGATCTTCGGAACCCTTGAAGCCGAGGCGGGAATTGCGGAAGACGGCGGTGTTGTCGTCGCTATCATCACTATTGGATGTTCCAGCGTCTACATAATCCCAACTCGCGTGGAATTTACCGTAGATGGTCACATCGCCACCGGACTTGGATTGCACGTCGGCCATCGCCGCACCAGGGATTGCCAATGCACCGGCGATGGCGAGAGAGAGTAGTTTCTTTTGCATGGTGTAAAACTCCTAAGTTTCTCGATTTATCAACGCTCAACCAATAGAGACGCTGATTTGAATAAAGGAAGGTAACCCTTCAAGGCGCGCACTCTAACAGCACTTATAACGAAATGCAACATCCCGCGCGAAAAAAAACAACAAAAACTTTTTGTTGTTGTTTTGCTGCTACATTGACCACCGTGGGTGCCTTTGTCTAAAGTTCTCCTTGATAATCCTGTAGACTTCTGTATATAGCACGTTGTATATACCATATAGTCATTATTAAGGAGCTATATGCAAAACTCATCCTGTACTTCTTGGCGGCGTTGAAAATTTGTTCAAAATGCTTATTTATTCCCTATAAACGCCGCTTTTTTACTTGTTCTTGCCTTGCTATGAAGCACAATCCGGGTTTTGCATTTACCTCTAGGAATAATTATTACAGCCCCGTTGCGCGGGGCCATATGATTTTGCTCCGCATGAATTTTGCGAAGCAAAGTTCATGCGGAGCAAAATTATTATGAATGCCATGCAATCGCTGGAGGGACGGATCGATGCCCTTATCCGCGCCTATAATACGTTACACAAGGAAAATCAGGCGCTACGGGAGCAGCAAGCCGGTTTAGTAACCGAGCGCGCCACGCTAATCGAAAAACTGGAACTTGCCAGGACAAGAGTAGAGGCCATGGTCGTGCAGCTCAAATCCATGGAAACCGGTTCCGTGGAGATCAACCTATGAGCAGCAAAGAGGTAAGCCCGGTCACTATCCGCATTCTGGATAAGGAATACATCGTTTCCTGCCTGAAGGATGAACGCGAGGATCTCGTTGCATCGGCCCGCATCCTGGACGAGCAAATGAGACAAGCGCGGGATGTGGCAAAAATATACGGCTCGGAACGCATCGTCGTCATGAGCGCACTCAATGTTATTCATGAGTTTTTGCAGCGGCATCGCGAACATGAAAGAGAACAGGCGCGAATGGCCGAGTCAGTGACGAATCTAATAGAGAGGATCGATACGGTATTGGCCAAGTAATTTCTCCGATAGTACTGGATTTTTTCGGGAAAAACAGGCTACACTTTTCCATGCGTCCCCTGTGGTGTTCGAGTGAAGGGCCAAGTCATCATTGAGCCTAATCAAGTACCCTAGGGAATCGGCTCTCGGAGTTGTTGCGCACGTCCGCATTATCAGCGGAAAGCCTGATACTCCGAACCATTTCCCCTGTTTGAACCCAGTGGTTCAAGGGTCATAGCCTGGACGGCACCGCCGGGGGGCGTCCTTGATAATCTTGCTTCGCAAGACGTTAGTCATTTCGTCAAAAATGCCAGCGCTAAGAGACTACATGCAGCGTTTGGATTCCCCCGCTGAAATTCGCGCACGGATACGCCGGCAACGGCGACAACTGTCCCATACGACACGGATTTCCCATGCTCGCCGGTTGGTTACACACCTTCTCGGGAGCGCCCTCTTTCGACGAAGCGGACGCATTGCCTGCTTCTTTCCACAGGATGGGGAAATCGATTTAACATATCTGTTCCCCTATCTGTTTTCCATGGGAAAAACCGCCTACCTGCCCGTTGTGCATGGGAAAATGCTGTGGTTTTTGCCATTCGATGCGAACACGCCATTTATCCATAATAAATATGGTATCCCGGAACCGAGTCTCCCGGCTCGTTTGCGGTGCCCTCCACAGGGACTCGATCTGGTGTTGGCGCCGCTTGTGGCATTCGACGGGGCCGGGCATCGCCTGGGGATGGGCGGCGGGTATTATGATCGGACGTTTGCGTATTTGTTGCGCCGTCGCGCCTTTAGGAAGCCTGCGCTGGTTGGCGTCGCCCATGGGTTCCAGCAAGTCCCGATGCTATCGGCCAATCCCTGGGATGTACCATTGGATGGCGTGGTTACCGAAGCGGGCTGGGTGTCGCGCACCGCACCATCACTCACCCATCCGCTTTGAGCATAACCCGCCGATACAGGTTCACCAACATCCCCGCTGTTGCCCCCCAAATAACGTCCTCCCCGTACGCTATCTCATAAAAGCCATAGCGCCTTCCCCTCACCGTGCGATGCCCGATCCGATGATT
>JABDQX010000144.1 GCA_013042035.1 Gammaproteobacteria bacterium | reverse complement strand
TCCGGCCGGGCAGATGAGATCCATGGTATTCCTCATGGGTAATTGGTTAATTCCTAGGAGCCTGTTTGACATGGAAACCCCCCGGAGGGTCAAGGTCCGCGTATTAAGACCATGATAAAACAAACCACGGGAGAATTGTTAGAACTGGCGTTCACTTGATCTTGAACTCCATGGCATAGGCCAAGGCAAAACGGGAACCGAACTCGCTCGGCGGAGGTGGCAGGGGCAGCGCCTGTTCGATGGCCCGGCGGGCGGCGCGTCTCAACAGCTTGTGGCCACCTTCCAGCCGCAGCCCCTTGATATTCCCGTTGGCCAACACCTGTAGACTAACGCGTATCCTGCCCTGGATGCCGCGGCGGCGAGCCGCCCTGGGATATTGCTTGTGCGCCTCAATGCGTTCCAGCAGCCGGCTCACGTAGGCGGCTTTCAGCACTGCGAGATCGGGCGCCGCCGGCGTGCTCGGCGGTTGCGTGACGGTTGGCTGCGTGACTGGCGGCGGCTTGACTTGTGGCGCTGCCTTGGATTCTGGCCTGGGTTTTGGCTTGGGCTTGGGCTTGGGTCTGGGTTTAGGTTCGGGCTTTGATTCGGGTTTTGGTATAGGTTTGGGTTTGATCTCGGCGACAGGTTCAGACTCGGGTTCGGATTCCGGCTCGATCGCTCGTCTTGGCATGGAAAAACTCACTCTAATCGCCTGTTCCGCCTTCCGTTCCTGGGCCTTGGCGCGAATCACGACATCAGTCGATACGACGAACAGAACCAAACCGTGCATAAGTACCGACACAACCATGGCGATACCCATCAGGCGACGCTCTCCACTCATGGCCAATGGGTCATGATATCCAAGGAGGTAAATGCAAAATTCGGATTGTGCTTCATAGCAAGGCAAAAATGAGTGAAAAAGTGTAACTACCTTCTACCGTACCCCGAGTTTACGCCAGCTTCCATGTATTTCTACCATCCCTGGCACTGGATCCCGTTCCCGCTTTCGCGAGAATGACGTATCCATGCCGGGATGACGGGGAGCGGTAATTCAGGAGAAGCGACCCGTTCGAATCACGCCAATCCCCCGTCATCCCGCCAGGGATTGGCGGATCCCCGCCTTCGCGGGGACAGGCCCAGTGCCAGGGACGGCAGAGAAAATCAGCGCCCTTATCCGGATAAGCCAACATCGAGCCTGCATGGTAGGCAGTTACAAAAAATCGCAAGTATCGAGGAGTTGTGAAAATGACGATGACGATTATTGCCGCTGTTGTTTTGATTAGCGCTGTTGGTTTCCTCACTTACCTTGCGCTCGATGCCGCGCGCAAGGCCAAATAACCCGCGTGGAATCGTGAATCACCTCGGAATGGACGAAAATAGATTGTTTATCGGCGCATTATCCGGCACCAGCATGGATGGCGTCGACGCTGGGCTGGTGGATTTTGGTGCGCCTCGCCCGGCCCTCGTGGCCTCCCGGATGCACCCCATACCTGCGGAACTGCGCGCGCGCCTGATATCGGTGTGTACGAATACGGGCAAGGATACGGTGGATGAGCTGGCAACGTTGGATGTGTTGCTGGGGGAGCTTTTTGCCGAGGCCGTTATGGCGTTGCTGGAGCAGACAGGGCGCGAACCCGCCGAGATCCGGGCGATCGGGTCCCACGGACAAACGGTTCGCCATCGGCCAACGGGCGATTCACCGTTTACATTACAGATTGCCGATCCGAACATCATCGCCGAGCGCACCAGTATCATGACAGTTGCCGATTTCAGGCGCCGGGATATGGCCGCTGGCGGACAAGGGGCGCCCCTGGTGCCGGCTTTCCACCATGCCATGTTTCAAAGCCCGCGGAAAAATCGGGTCGTGATCAATATCGGTGGCATTTCCAATATCACGATTCTGCCGGCACGCTCCGATGAGATAACCGGCTTCGACACGGGGCCCGGTAATGTCCTGCTGGATGCCTGGGCGGCCGTTAACCTTGGCGTGCCCATGGATGTTGACGCACACTGGGCACGTCAAGGGCAGTGCGACGCCCCATTGTTGGAGAGGTTTCGTCGCGATCCATATTTTTCACTGCCACCGCCCAAAACCAGCGGGCGTGAGTATTTCAACCTGGATTGGTTGCATTCGTGTGTTGCCGATATTCACCCCGCGCCATCCCCGGTGGATATTCAGCGAACCTTGTGCGATCTGACCGTGACAACACTGCGCGATGCCATTGGGCAATACGCACCGGATTGCCAGGAGGTATTCGTTTGTGGGGGAGGCGCTTGGAATCCACTGTTGATGGAGGGACTCGACGGGCAACTGCCCCATTGCCTTGTGGATACGACCGCTCGCCATGGCGTCGATCCGGACTGGGTGGAGGCGATGGCCTTTGCCTGGCTCGCAAAACAACGACTGGATGGATTGCCCGGGAATGTGCCTTCCGTCACCGGCGCGCGCCATCCGGTTATGCTCGGGGCGGTTTATCCGGGGGCACTGGTGCCTCACCAGAGCGACGATACCCTTTGAACAAACAGGCAAGGCAATCGTTTTTCAAAGTGCCGATAACCTTGCAAGGACAGGTCCCTGCCTTTATAGTTTCGCCCACTATTTCAATGAACAGGAGCGCGATAATAAATGCCAACCTATGTCTATGAAACCATCCCGGAAGATCCTTCCACCGAACCTCGGCGCTTCGAGCTTGAGCAACGCATGGCGGACGAACCGTTAAGCACGGATCCGGAAACAGGGTTACCGGTGCGCAGGGTGATTAGCGGCGGCGTTGGTCTGCTCGCGGGTATCGCCGGCGGTGGTCCGACCTATCAACCGAGTATGGGTAGCTGTTGTAGTGGAGGGTGTGGGTGCGGGTAATTTCTCGCTAATCCATAATAATCCGGCCTAGAGCCTGTTTGGTTAAAGGGTATCGTAGCGAAAAAGCAGGGAATTTAGGCCATTTTTTCGCAAATTGGAGGTCAATAGTGAACTATTGGCCGAGAATTTGCGGGAAACAGGGGCCGATTTTACTGCTTTTGCAGCCGATATCACTTTAACCAAACAGGCTCTCAATAATGTTGCGGTGCAGCATTATTGAGGAGCGCTAGCATGTTCTTGTAGGGCAATTCGATAGAGCGCGTTTTTCTTCCGTCCCGTCAGCCGGGCGGCCAGAATAACCGCCTTTTTGAGTGGCAGCTCTTCCATCAGGAGATGGAGGATCCGTTGATCTTCCGCTGTCACGGCCCCCTCCCCCGCCCCTTCTATCGGATCTACCTTGGGTTTGCCCTCGACAACCACCACGAATTCGCCCCGTTGGTTGTTGCTGTCTTCCGACAGACGATGCGCGATCGCCGATAACGAACCCGAATAGATAGTCTCGAAGGCCTTGGTGAGTTCCCTGGCAATAACCACCTGGCGTTCACCACCAAGGACCTCGGCCATATCCTGAGTCGTTGCCAGGATTCGATGAGGGGCCTCATACACGACCAGTGTCCGGGCCTCTTCCACCAATCCCTGGAGCCGGTGACGTCTTGCCTCCCGCTTCACGGGCAGGAAACCCTCGAAAACGAATCGATCCGTGGGTAGGCCCGCAACCGACAGGGCACAGACAAGGGCGCTTGGCCCCGGTACCGGAACGGTTTTTTTACCCTGCGCACGAAGCAACCGCATGAGATACAATCCAGGGTCGCGTAATAACGGTGTGCCGGCATCCGAAATCAGGGCGATACTCATGCCCTCATCAAGCTGCTCGACAACCCAGGGCGCCATTTTTTGTTCATTGTGCTCATGAAACGCCTTGAGCCGCGTTGTAATCGTAAATCGCCGCAGCAGGCGCGCGCTGATACGCGTATCCTCGGCCAGTATCAGATCGACACTACCGAGCACTTGTAACGCGCGAAGGGTATTATCCCCGAGGTTTCCGATCGGGGTGGCAACGACATACAGAACACCGGGTATTACAGACGGTCCTTCCATTCGTTTATCCGTCCAGGATGAGTTTTGCATACGGATACAGCTTTGCGATAATGGCTATCGTACCCAAATCGAAACGGTAGCCTGGATTCAGGAAAATCAAAATATGACCGAACAGCAACATGATATAACGCGCCCAGCGGATCTTGCCCACGAACAATTTTCAGGGCCCCAACGGATACAGCGCCCTTTGTATGTGGATTTGCTGCCACCGTGTAATAACGCCTGCCCCGCTGGAGAAAATATCCAGGCGTGGCTGGCGCTGGTCCAGCAGGGAGAGTTTCAGAAGGCATGGGAAGTGCTCATGAAAGACAACCCGCTGCCTTCTGTACATGGGCGTGTATGCTATCACCCTTGCGAGAGCGCCTGCAATCGAACCCGCCTGGATGCCACTGTCAATATCCACGCCATCGAACGCTTCCTCGGTGATCAGGCCATCAAAAACAGTTGGCAGCTCCAGCCATCGGCCCAACCGTCCGGCAAACGGGTTTTGGTGGTCGGGGCGGGGCCCAGCGGATTATCGGCGGCCTATCACCTGAGACGCATGGGGCATGACGTCGAGATCCATGAAGCCGGGCCCGTCGCCGGCGGCATGATGCATTTCGGCATCCCCAAATATCGTTTACCGCGCAAGGTTCTTGATGACGAAATTAAACGAATCGAAGATTTTGGTGTAAAGATCCTTCTAAACCATAAGGTTGAGGATTTGCTGACCGAAAAAGAACAAGGAAAGTTCGATGCCGTGTTCCTTGCCATCGGTGCACACCTTAGCAAGCGCACGGAAATTCCTCAGCAAGATGCCGGGAAGATCATGGATGCCGTCAGTTTCCTGAAAAGCGTCGAGGACGGAAAAGACCTCAAACTCGGGCGGCGAGTCGCCATCTACGGGGGCGGCAACACCGCCATGGATGCGGCGCGCACGGCAAAGCGGCTGGGGGCGGAAGAGGCCCTCATCATCTATCGGCGTGACCGGGATCACATGCCCGCCCACCAATTCGAGGCGGAAGAGGCCGAGGAAGAAGGTGTCAAGATCCACTGGTTGCGCACCATCCGGGAGATCGACCGCAGCACCTTTAAGGTGGAGATCATGCGTGTCGATGAAAAGGGCAAGCCACAACCGACCGGGGAATTCGAAGAACTCGAGGCCGATTCCCTCATCCTTGCCC
>JABDQX010000137.1 GCA_013042035.1 Gammaproteobacteria bacterium | reverse complement strand
CAGCCGCACATTGGCCACCTTGGTATCGAAGGCCCGCTCCAATGACCCCGCATAGTGGAAAACGTCCGTGGAGGTTCCGCCCATGTCGAAGCCGATAATTTTATGGAAACCCGCCTGTCCGGCGGTGGCTACCGCGCCCACCACGCCACCCGCAGGTCCCGACAGGATGCTGTCCCTGCCGCGAAAACGCCGGGCATCGGTCAACCCGCCATTGGATTGCATCAACAGGAGCCGCGCGCCGTGTTTTTCCTTATCGTCATGCGTCTGTTCATCAATTCGTGCCGACATGCCTGCCACGTAACGGCGCAAAATGGGGGAAAGATAGGCATCGGCCACCGTGGTGTCGCCCCGGCTCACCAGCTTTACCAGGGGGCTGACCTCATGGGAGACCGAGATCTGCGTATAACCGATATCCCGGGCGATATCGGCCACCGCGCGCTCATGGTCCGGATAGCGGTAGCCGTGCATGAACACGATGGCCACCGCCCGGATACCGGCATCGAAGGTCACCTGCAAATCCGAGCGGACGGCATCCGGATCCACCGGTATCAGAACATGACCGTCGGCATCGTACCGCTCCCGCACCTCAATGACCCGTTCATAGAGTAACGAAGGCAGGACGATCTCCCGGGCAAATAGATCCGGGCGCTCCTGGTAGCCGATCCGCAGGGCGTCGCCGAACCCCTGCGTGATCACCAATACGGTTGGTTCACCCTTGCGCTCCAGCAGGGCATTGGTGGCAACTGTTGTGCCCATTTTGACGACATCGATGGTGGCGCGAATTGGGGATTGGGTGGTTGGGTTCAATGATTGGGTGGCCAGGATCGAGCGAAGCGAGCCCCCGGTCATATCTGCGGATACGTCCCCGGACGCGCAGCCAACCGTGCATCCGGCCATCTCCAGCACATCGCGTATCCCCTGAATCACCGCATCGGAATAACGCTCCGGGTTTTCCGAAAGCAGCTTATGGGTAATCAGCGGACCGTTCGAATCTCGCCCGACGATATCGGTGAAGGTGCCGCCGCGGTCGATCCAGAACTGCCAATGATTCTGCCTCGGAGGGATTCGTTTCACGGGGCCATCCGAAGGAAGACTTCCGATTCGTTCTGCTGGTGGGGCATTGGTTCGGGGCTCATCGTGGCGCATTTTCCCGATTCCGGATGGTTTGCATTATCGGCCCTGAACCGCAAAATCCTTTGCCTTGATTTTAGTGATAATCCGCTCCCCACCTCTCGTTTGCAGCTCGACCGTGGATCTCGCCACGATCCCTTCGGCGGCGAACCCGCCCCACTGGGAATCGAACCCGCTTCTGACCCTATCGACCATATCATCGAGCGTCCCGTGACCGACTATCGGCACGATATCGATGCCGAGCCTGCCGGCAATCTCCTCGATATCCTCCCTTTGCAACCACCACTGTCCAATCCTGATATCGAACAGAACGAATCCCTGATCCTGACGATACAATCCACCGCCCTTCTGTATCTTTGCCCCGTATCCTTCTCCGTACAGGCAAACATCCGCGTCCTTAAATGACGCCAATAGCGCATCGTGTTTGGGTGTAAAGAGATCATCGAGGGCCGTCAATAATCTTGTTGGTATTTGCGCGTTATCGGTCTTACCGCCGAATCGCACATTCCCCTCTTTTACATAAACGCGGATATTGGTTCCGTCGACCTTTTCCGTGAACGCCCATTGGTTATGGGCGAGATATTCGAACGCCGGCATTGAATATTCCCCAAACAATAGCGTCCTGTATTTCGTTGCCGGGTCTCTTTTGTAAACCGTCTGTATCTTGTGGTATTCGGACATGATGGGAACCTCATTGACCTAATGGGGTGATGCCTGATTTTTAGGGTAGAGTAGGCGCGCCAGCGCCATCGATCATTCCCACGCAGGCGCGTAATGGGAACCGGGAAAAGCGGGAAATCCTCAAAACCAACCTTCGTCGAGATTCTTCCATTAAGGATTCATCCTTGCCCCAAGGGGGCTATGTATTCCAGCCCAGGGTTGCGGTGGAACCGCTACCCTGGGTTGCCGGACGCCACCGGACGCAACCCCAACGGGGTTGTGTCCTCACTCCCACACATACCGTTCATCCCATTCCATGCCGTGTTTGCGAAGAAGCACCCTATATTCGTCCTGGAAACTCCGGTTTTTGTGATGCGCCTCCTGCTCGGCAATGTATTTGCGGACGCTATCCGAATGGGACGCGCTCACCGAAAAAGCGCCATAGCCATTCTGCCACGAAAAGGTCGCCAAGTCGGGAGTGCGTTGTTTGACCCAAATGCTGGATACGCGTTTGAGTTCCTTGACCCAATCGGCCTGTGAAACGGTTCGGCCCAGTTGGCATAGAAGATGAACATGATCCTCCATGCCCCCGACGATGATTGGCGGGCATTGGAGTTTTTTCGATACGCCCCCCAGAAAAGCGTGCATCTCCTTTCGGATGTCTGTATCGCGCAGCAAGGGTTCGCGGTTTTTTATGGAGAATACCAAGTGGATGGAAACGGACGATAACGATTGTGGCATGGTGATTCCCCTGGTATTTCCCGACGCAACCCCGTTGGGGTTGTATCATGGAATTCCGATACCCAGGGTAGCGGCAAAGCCGCAACCCTGGGCTGGAATACATAGCCCCTTTGGGGCAAGAAGGGGCATACGATGCAGGCTATTGATTTTGCAACCCTTAAATCCGGACTTCCAGTTCTGAGATCCGGGATTGCTGCGCCTTGATCGCCTCGACAAATACGGCGCGCCCTGACCGCAACCGAATCTGGGAAAGCATGCTCTTCCGCCCCGAAGGGGCCGCATCGGATAGCCCAGGGTTGCGCGAAGCGCTACCCTGGGTCGTGGGTCGGCGCGCACCAACCCCAACGGGGTTGCGTCATACCCCTTTACACAACCCCGTTGGGGTTGGAATCACGTAATTTCCGGCAACCCAGGGTAGCGACCAAGACCGCAACCCTAATGGGCTATATTACATAGTGCCTTCGGGGCAAGAAGGGGCATACGATTCAAGCTATTGATTTTGCAACCCTTAAATCCGGACTTCCAGTTCTGAGATCCGGGATTGCTGCGCCTTTATCGCCTCGATAAGCACAGCGGTCAGTTTGCTATAGGCAACGGATTTATATCCCTCGTTATCGGTGCTGACAAGTTCAGGGAATTCTTTTTCCAGTTCTTGCGCGATGACGCCGATTTGCCTATCGGTGGCTTTTTCTTCATTAATACTGCACACACCTTGCATGCGCAGCAACGCTATGTTGATTTGAACCACCACCTAAATACCAATAGTTTCCAGAAATATAAATATTAACCCACTCTCCATGGCCTTCAAAGCCTCCCATTACTTTGGTTAAGAAACAGAAACCAACGTTTGTTGCTATCATTCGTTTCGGACCCCCATCATATTGACTCCAAGTATATTCGCCTGTATACGACAGAGCCTCACACACCACACTTCCATCACTTTTAATCTCCCGAATACTTTGCCCGACAGAACAATTTCCACTGACCCGCTTTTGAGTCTGAGAGGTATTCACACTGAGTGTCACAGTTCCTGAACTCCCGCCACCTGATAATCCGCTGCCTGCTGTTACACCCGTAATATCTCCGCCGCTATTAGTGTCAGTGTCTACCTCACACGTAACACCTCCCGCAGAGTTAATCGCTCGAATACTTCGACCGGCAGAACAGACTCCACTTACTCTCTTCTGAATCTGGGAAGTATCCACACTGAGCGTCACAGCCCCCGAGGTTCCGCCGCCTGATAGCCCGGTATCCGTCGTGACTTCCGTGATGTCTCCACCACTATCGGCATCTGCGCCACACTGAACATTGCCACTGCTATCGGTATAGAGTTTGCCGCAGGCGGTCTTGTTGTCGAGTTTAAGGTCATCGGCCCTGGCGGAACCTGCCACATCCAGCTTGTAGCTGTCATCTGGAGTTCTTCCAATCCCCACATTCCCGGATTTGTTCACCACCATGGCCTCCACTGCCGCGCCGGTGCGCACCGATAACAGATCGCTGTCGATATAGGCCGTAGCATTCAATGCGCCCACCGTGTGCGGAACGTCGATAGTCAGTTCCGTATCACTGAGGATCTCGATGACGATAAACAGCTCTTCTTCGATCAGCAAGCTGTCTCCGATGCGCAATTCCTGGGTGAAAAGCGTCCCGACACCCGCAACGTTGATCGAATTGGCGGGCATCGTAACGTGACCCGTCAAGGGGCGTGACAGATTTCCTTGAACCGATAAATCAGCGGGGGGATTGTCGGTACCAATGCCAACGTTTCCATCAGGGTAATAAATATCACTTCCGGACTCTGACCAAAAAGCATCACCCGTATCACCTTGTAGCCCCTGTGGTCCCGTTGCTCCAACTGGCCCCTGG
>JABDQX010000123.1 GCA_013042035.1 Gammaproteobacteria bacterium | reverse complement strand
TTGTCCTTTTGTCCGTCTTCTACGTTACGTCAACAGTTACATAGAACGACTATGCGCCTGTTGCCGCGCCTTGAATACGAACAAAATTACCGTGCAATCCGGTATATTCTTTTCCGGCAATCGCCTAAGTCTTAGGGCATCATATTCCGGGAACCGGAATTCATGCCTCTTGGGCTTTTTGCTGATTTTCCTGCAGATGCTTCGCATACATGGCATCGAAATTCACCGGTGAGAGCAGAAGCTGAGGAAATCCACCGCGGGTAACAAGATCCGAAACTGTTTCACGAACGTAGGGAAACAGAATATTCGGGCAGAAACTACCCAGCATATATTTCAAGCGATCTTCCGATAGCCCACCAATACCAAAGATACCTGCTTGATTGACCTCGACAAGAAAAGCTGTTTTATCTTTAATCTTTACGGTGACGGTAACCCTGACAGACGCTTCGTATACATCGGCCTCGACGCGCAAGGCATCGGTAAGCAGTTGTATATCCACATCAGGTTTCCACTCGGCGTGGAAGATACTCGGTGAGTTCGGCGCCTCGAAGGAAATGTCTTTTACATAGATCCTGTGGATCGCGAATTGGCTGGGCGGGTCTTTCGATTGTGGGTCTTTCGATTGTATTGCATCCGGGTTTTGAGGTTCTGCCATAATGTTTTGCGATATATTTTACGAACTGTTCTTACGATGTCGTTTGTTGGAGCGTGTGATTATTTCCGCACCAGTGGGAGACCGGCATTTTGCCAACCGACAACACCACCGGTTAGGTTATAAACCCGTTCGAAATCATGTTTGCGCAATACCGCGCAAGCCCTTGCCGAACGGTTACCACTGCGGCAGGCCGCGATAATGGGTCTTGCTCGATACCTGTCCAACTTTTTTATATGATCCGACAGGGATGTTTGGGGGATGTGTATGGCGTTGAGAATATAGCCATCGGAAACTTCGCTATCTGTCCTGACATCCAGGATAACAGCGTTTTCATGGTTCATGAGGCGAATGGCGTCCGTCGGACTGACACCCTCGGCGCCGAATGTGCCGGGAGATACCATTGTCAACACCAACACACCAAGGACGGTGCACAACGCCAGGGTAAGTAACCAATGATTCGCGGTAAATTCGATGAGTTGTTCCATGTGTTGCTCTGTAGCCTCTTGTCGTAATCTCTCTTATCGGAGTCTCTTTATGTATCGCAAAAAACATCGCGCATCATACTGATAAGCCGAAGGGTGCGTGAATCACCAACCCGATAATAAACACGGTTGGCATCCTTTCTCGCCGTTAGGATCCCCTTTTCCCGGAGAATGGCAAGATGCTGTGAAATGTTGCTTTGAGATGTCCCGACCTTGTCGACGATGTCATGAACGCTGATTTCGTGGGCGCCCAGTGTGCAAAGGATTCTCAGTCGTAGCGGGTGTGCAATTGCCTTCATGGAACGGGATGCGCGTTCGATATCATCCTCTTGCGACATAAGCCCCATGTCGTCTTCTTGCGACATGAGCGCCTGAATAGCGATTTCATTCATGGAAAATTATGCGCCAGGGTAGCCTTATAGGTGGCCTTATACAAACACATGTCGCACAACCCCACCCGATAAGGTAAAAAGACCCGCAATTTTCGGTTTATGCGGATTCGACCAGGTATTTCAGCGCATTTTCAGGGACGCCGGAGGACGCAAGATGGTATTTTGTATGCAGCTTGAGGAGGTTAAAAATCAGATTCTACATTCAATCCTGAATTTTACGCTTAATATACAGTATCCCGTGTGCAATTTTCTCGGATCCATTATGTTCAGTTGGTTACAAATAGCCACATCAAGCAATGATTTTGTTTCAAAATTAACAGGATATGAGAAAATGTCGCACTCTGGAGAGTATATTAGAATATTATACAATAATTCTGGATGATACAGATAGTTGGATTATAAAAGAAACATCGTTGCGCTGGCTCTGTGCGTCGCTCTGGGAGCGTTTGCCACGCATGCACAGCCTTCCACGACGACACAGGAGGAAGCCGAAGCCGAGCTGACGGCGATTCAGAAGATGATGCGGGCATTGTCTTCGCGTCTGGGTTATGCCCGTTCAAAACGGGACACGGCCGAGGAAAAGCTTCGGGCCGCAGAGCTTGCCATTGGCCGAGCGGCGACACAGTCCCGGAAAATCGATAACGGACTCGAAGAGCAACAAAGGCAACTGGAGGCATTGCGCCGCCAGCGGGATGAGAAAACAAAGGCGCTGGTAATGCAACGGGATGATCTTGCGCGCCGGATACGTCTTTCCTATGCAATGGGCCACCGGGATTATCTGAAAATCTTTTTGAATCAGGAAAACCCCTCGACACTGGCACGCATACTGACTTATTACAGGTATTTCAATCAGGCACGCGCGGAACAAATCGAGGCGACTCGGCTGCAACTGGAACAAATCAATGTACTCGAAGAAGGGATAGATCGAAAAACCCTACATCTCCAGGAACTCAAACACACAAAAAAGAAAGCCAGGGAGAAGCTCAAGAGACTGTTCGAACAGCGAAAGACCGTGCTTACCGGGCTTACCCGGGAGATAAGTCAGGGCAATCAGCGTTTGGCGCGCCTGAAACAAAACAAGGATCGTCTCGAGAAACTTATCACCGATATTCAGCAAAGTTCGAAATCACGTGGCTACCACAGGGCCTTTCGCAATCTGCGGGGAAATCTGGAATGGCCAACCGTTGGTGTCATCATGAATGATTTCGGCGCCAAGCGCGGTTTGGAAGAAATGCAATGGCAGGGCGTCAAGATCGCCGCCAAGGCCGGTCGACCGGTACGCGCCATCGCCATCGGGGAGGTGGTCTTCGCCGATTGGTTGCGTGGATTCGGTCTGCTTTTGATCATCGATCACGGGGATGGCTACATGAGCCTTTATGGCCATAACCAAAGCCTGCACAAGCAAAGCGGAGAGCTCGTCCAACCCGGCGAGGTCATCGCCAGTGTCGGGAATAGCGGTGGAAACGTCGAAGAAGGTCTGTATTTCGAGATCCGGCACCAGGGATATCCCCAGAATCCGGCGCTCTGGTGCCGATAAAGATTTCGCGCTGGGGCAGTTTCTCGGCGCGTTTGTCCCAGGCCTTTGCGATCCGGACGCAGGCCCTTGACGAGTGTCGGCAGTGCGGTGATGGAAATGAAAGAGGTGGGTTCCGACATTCTAAAACAGCCTCGCGTATTCCCGTGCCGCGCGTTCCACATCCGGCGCGCCAAAAACGCCGCGAATCACCGCCAGGAGATCCGCGCCCGCGTCGATCAGGGGCACGGCGTTTTCGGGGGTAATTCCACCGATGGCGACGATAGGCACATGGATGTGTTGGCGAGATTCCCGTAGTTGCTCAATGGTGACCGGCACCGCGTCGGGTTTGGTCTCGGAGGGGAAAAACCGTCCGAAGGCAACATAGTCGGCCCCCGCCGCCTGGGCGATCCTGGCACTATCGATGGTGTTGTAGCAGGAAACACCGATGATGCATTCCCCCCCGAGACGCGCCCTGGCATCGGCCAGCGAGGGGTCGTGTTTGCCGATATGAACGCCATCGGCGCCAATGATGCCGGCGAGCGCCACATCATCGTTGATGATCAACGGCGCCTTTTTGGCCCGGCACACCGCCAACAGCGCCGTTGCCTGCTCACGGCGCCGATCCTGGTCGTGACTCTTGTCCCGGTATTGGATCATGGTGGCCCCGCCATCAATGGCGCGCTCGACGGCGCCGATCAAGTCTTTGTGCTCCGAAGCCCCATGGCCATCCGTAATGGCGTACAGCCCTCGATTGGGCAATGGTGTCGTCATAATTTTACTCCGCAGGATTTCAATCCGGCACGACCGGCGCCAAAATGCCTCGAAGCCGGAATAATGATGATAAAGAAAAGCAATGCCCCTTTGGGGTAGAATGCCGGAAATCTTATTTCTCCGAAATAGTCAATACACCGGTAAAACCTGCCATGACACCCGAACAATTCGAATCGCTTGCCCGGCAAGGGTATACCCGCATCCCACTGATGCGCGAGGTACTGGCCGATCTGGACACGCCGCTCAGCGTCTATCTGAAGCTGACAGGGACGGAATTTTCGTATCTGTTGGAATCGGTTCATGGGGGAGAGAAATGGGGCCGTTATTCCATCATCGGCCTGCCGTGCGAAGAACGCATAAAGGTGACAGGACGGACCATCACCGTCGAGCGGGGCGACAAAATCATCGAAGAAATCGAAACTTCGGATCCCTTTGCCTGGATCGCGGCGTTTCAGCAGCGTTTCCACATCCCCGAGCTACCCGATATGCCCCGTTTCACGGGGGGGCTCGTTGGCTATTTCAGTTACGACGCCGTTCGTTACGTGGAGCCGAAACTTGGCGAATGCCCCAATGAGGATCCCATCGGAACGCCGGATATCATGTTGATGGTCTCCAACGAGGTGGTGATCTTCGACAACCTGCGTGGCACGATTTCCATCGTCATCAATGCCGATCCCTCCATTCCGAACGCATTCTCGTCCACACTGGCGCGCCTCGACGAGCTGACCCGGCTGCTGCATGAACAACTGCATGAAGACGCCTGTCTATACCGAAAAGAGCGTCAAGCACGGCGCACCCAGGAATCGGATTTCGTTTCCGGATTTACCCGGGAGGGTTTCGAGTCGGCCGTAGCGCGGGCCAAGGAATACATTGTCGAAGGCGACATCATGCAGGTGGTCCTCTCGCAACGGCTATCCATACCCTTTCAAACCGACCCATTGGACCTTTATCGGGCACTTCGGGGTGTAAACCCCTCTCCCTACATGTATTACCTGGATCTGGGAAAGTTCCATATCGTCGGGTCATCACCGGAGATCCTGGTGCATATGGAAAACGGTATGATAACGGTGCGCCCCATTGCCGGCACCCGGCCACGGGGCGCCACGGAGAAAAAGGATCGGGCGTTGGAGCAGGATCTGTTATCCGATCCAAAGGAACGGGCCGAGCATTTGATGCTAATCGATCTCGGCCGCAACGATGTCGGGCGTGTTGCGCAAACCGGCAGCGTCCAGTTGACGGAAAAGATGGTCATCGAGCGCTACTCCCACGTCATGCATATCGTCTCGAACGTCATCGGTCGATTGGAGCCCACGCTCGGCGCGGTGGATGCATTGAAAGCGACATTCCCGGCGGGGACCGTGACCGGCGCACCGAAGATCCGCGCCATGGAGATTATCGATGAGCTGGAACCGGTGAAACGGGGGATCTATGCCGGCGCGGTGGGATATCTCGGCTGGGATGGGAACATGGATACGGCGATCAGCATCCGCACCGCCGTTGTTCAGAACGATATATTGCACATTCAGGTTGGGGCGGGCATCGTGGCCGATTCCATTCCCGCCCGGGAATGGGAAGAAACCATGAACAAGGGGCGCGCCATGTTCCGTGCCGTCGCCCGGGCGGAATCCGGATTCGTGATTCGGAATTCGTGATTCGTGATCCTTAATCGGGCACCACGGTTCTGACACCGTGCCCGGTGCCAAGCAACAGGATATCAGCAGGGCGTCTGGCAAACAGGCCATTGGTAACAACGCCAGGGATCTGGTTGAGCTCGGACTCCAACCTCGGCGGGTCGATGATATCCAGGTTATAAACATCCAGAATAACGTTACCATTGTCGGTAACGAACCCATCGCGCCAAAACGGATTACCGCCCATTTTTGCGATCTCGCGGGCCACGAAACTGCGCGCCATGGGTATGACTTCCACCGGCAGCGGGAATTTACCCAACACCTCCACCAACTTGGATTCATCGGCAACACAAACGAATTTCTCGGCAACATCGGCCACAATCTTTTCGCGCGTCAAGGCGCCACCACCGCCCTTGACAAGCATCAGATGCTCTGTTGCCTCGTCGGCACCATCCACGTAAACGGAGACCCCATCCACACCATTCAAGTCCAGCACCTGAATGCCACGGGACTTGAGACGCTCGGCAGTGGCCGTCGAGCTGGCAACCGTCCCATCGATTCGGTACTTGATATCGGCCAGCGCATCGATGAAATGATTCGCGGTGCTTCCGGTGCCAATCCCGATGATGGTCCCCGTTTCGACGTATTCCAATGCGGCGCGCGCGGCGGCCTGTTTATTTTCGTCTCGCGACATAATTTTGCTCCGCGATCCGGAAACCGTGTTTCCGGACATGAATGGCCCCGCTTCGCGGGGAGAATGGTTCCACATACTCCTGTTATGATAGAACAAATTCCGAAAAAATTTTGAACAAAATGCCGTGCGCTCAATTTTGAGCACAGCTCATTGAAAACAAAACCATGGGATACTTCCTGCAACAACTCATCAACGGTTTCACCCTGGGAACCATCTACGGCCTCATCGCCATCGGTTACACGATGGTGTACGGCATCATCGGCATGATCAACTTCGCCCATGGGGAGATCTACATGATCGGGGCATTCGTTTCGATCCTGTGCTTCACCCTGCTGGGGATTGCCGGCATTACAGCCGTGCCGATAGCACTGGTGGTGGTGCTCGTAACGGCCATGTTCTTCACCGCCGCCTACGGCTGGACACTGGAGCGGATCGCCTATCGGCCGCTGCGGCGCGCACAGAGACTGGCCCCCCTGATCTCGGCCATCGGCATGTCCATATTTTTGCAAAACTATGTGCAACTATTGCAAGGTGCCCGCGTCAAGCCCCTGCAACCTATCATCCACGGTGGCTTCATGTTGTACGAAGATGCGGGATTTGTCGTACAGGTTAGCCATATCCAGGTCTTTATTTGGATCTTGACGATCCTCCTGATGGTGATTTTCGCCGCGATTATCGGACGGACACGGCTTGGCCGGGCGCAACGCGCCTGTGCCGAAGACCGTACAATGGCGGCGTTACTGGGCATCGATGTGGATCGCACCATCTCTATTACTTTCATCATGGGCGCCGCCCTGGCGGCGGTTGCCGGCGTCATGGTAACGCTGTATTACGGTGTCGTTGATTTCTTTATCGGGTTCCTGGCCGGTCTCAAGGCATTCACTGCGGCGGTGTTGGGCGGCATCGGCTCGATACCCGGCGCCATGCTCGGTGGGCTCATCCTGGGGCTTGTGGAGGCCTTCTGGTCCGGGTATTTCTCAACGGAATATAAGGATCTGGCGGCGTTCTCGATCCTGATTCTGGTCTTGATATTCATGCCGACGGGCTTGTTGGGACGTCCGGAGGTGGAAAAGGTGTGATTTTGCTTCGCAAAATGATGGTTGCACACGAAATAAAATCCGTTACACTGAATGTCATTGACATTAGCTGACATTATGGAGTGCTGCGATGAGCCAAATTACCGCCAGGCTATCGGATGAGCTAACAACCTCCCTAGACGCTGCGGCTGCCAAATTGCGCCGTCCCCGAGCCGAGGTGGTTCGACAAGCTGTCGAATACTACTTGGACGATTTCGAGGATATCTCCCACGCCATTGAAGTCTTGCATGATCCCGCCGATCCGGTACTCGATTGGGAAGAAGTAAAACGTGACTTACTCCGTCTCGATTAAGGGAAGCGCGGCAAAATCCCTTGAGAAAATCACAAGCAATGAGCGCGTGCGTATCATCGATGCCATTGATCGACTGAAAACAAACCCTCACGCGGGAAGCGTTTTGAAGGGTGAATTTACGGGGCTGCGTCGAATTCGAGTCGGACGTTATCGCGTGGTATACGAGGCGCACGAGGAAGTTCTTGTGATACTGGTTGTTCGGATTGGGCATCGCCGGGAAGTGTATCGTTAGCGCTGCGTGCGGAAAAATACATGGCCACATCATCGCGCATAGAATGGACCGAACACACATGGAATCCGACAACCGGATGCACAAAGGTCTCACCCGGGTGCCGGTATTGCTATGCGGAAATTATGGCGAAACGCTTCCCTGCCCCAACGGGGCTACGTCTTTCAGCCCAGGGTTGCGCGAAACGCTACCCTGGGAGCGGAAGTCATGGGAACAACCCCAACGGGGTTGCGTCATTAT
>JABDQX010000122.1 GCA_013042035.1 Gammaproteobacteria bacterium | reverse complement strand
GGGCGCGCACGGCGTGTTTCGAACCCTGCCCGTGTGGTTCGACGTTTGTCTCTCCCACGATGACTTCGTCCTCGGAGACGGCGATGCTGGCTTTCGGCAGCGCTTCGAGTTCGAGTTTGGCCTCGGGTATCGATATCTTTCCGTCGATGGCAATCTCCCCTTGATTGGACACGATGTGTAGATTCGGGGACACCAGTACCTGGGCTTCGGGTAATCTCAACACCTGAAAGGTATCCCCGCGCACGGAAAGCTCGACGTGGGGTGAACCGCCGAGAAGATGCCGAACCTGCCCATCGAAGCTAACGCGTCCCGGTCCCGACGTGGCCGATCCGGTAATTTCCAGGGGTTGCTTTCCCCGGCCTTCGGCCACGATGGAGATGTCGTGCAATCGGATGCCGGGGACCGGAAGCTCCACGGCGCCCTGTGTGAGTACCGCGCGGCCGTGCAAGATGGGTGTATTGATGGTGCCGCCCGCCGTAAAGTCGAGGGACAGGCCGCCTTCGACTTTGTCGGCCTGGGGAGCAAGGCCGGCCAATGGCGCAAGGTCGGGAAGTTTTGCCTGCAATGTTCCCTGTAAGGGGGATCCCGCACTTGCCGCGCCCACCTGTAGATCGCCTTCGATGAGACCTTGTTCGGCGATCCCAAGCCGAGCGGCAGCGTGCAAGCCACCTTGGGTGTACGAGGCTGTCAGTCTGGCATCCTGAAAGGTGGTTTCGAGCGGTGCCCGGTTCGGTGCCCGGTAGATCAATGTGCCCGGTTTTGGTGTCACCGTCAGGTTCGCGTCGAAATCTCCGTTCTTGCCGGTGCTCCGTATGTCGAAGTGACCGGCAATATCGCCCCGGACATCCACTGTCTCCGGCAACCATGGATCGAAGATGTCCCAGGGTAAGTCGGCGATATTTCCCGTTGCCTGGAAAGCACCGTCCGCCAACCAGCTCCCTTCCGTACATATTCTGGCCTTGTCTTGCCGCCAGCAGGCGCGTTTTTTGTGATTGCATGAAGCTGTCACGGATCCGCAGCCTATATGTCCGGCGTCAATGCTAAAACTCGATGTGACCGGTTCGACGAGATGCCAGTTTCCCAGCGATGTCCTTTGTATATCCGCCCGCTTCAACCTTCCCGACCAAATGCCGTCTTTTAATCCGCCGTCGAGTTCGAGCGCCAAGCGCCCTGTACGATCATTGACGGGGTCATTAATGGGGTGCTCATGGGCAGGTTTGCCGGTGGCATTGGCGCAAAGGAATTTACTCACATCCGTGCCGGGCTCACATGAGAAATCGAAGCCGAGCGCTATCTGTTCCAGGGCCAGACGCCCACTGCCATGCACCCATAACCGAGGGAAGCGGTTATCGGCCAGGACCGCATTGGTCACCTCGATATCGGCGCGCGAAGCCGTGGACGTGGCGGGATGGAGCGCCAAATCCGCCTGTAGCGCCGCAGCTTTATATCCCTGATATGCTACCTCCCGCCCCGTCATTTTCAGATGTATTTCCGGGTCGGATAGTGAGCCATCGAGTTTGCCCTTTCCCTGTAATCGACCGGTCAGTCCCGGCCATAGAGCATTCGGCATCGGCGCGTGGATCTCGAATGCCATATCCATGGCATCAGGCGGATCGGGATTCACCGAGTCGGTACCGAATTGTTGCAACAGCGCCACGGGAACCGGTGAGGTACCGTGGATCCGCAATCGGTTATCGCCGGCGTTTAATTTTAATTCCTGCACTTCAAGCTGTGTTCCGGCAACTATCATTCGGCCGGTTGCCGCCAGCGGGTGCCCCCGCAGCATGCCATTGAGGCGCTTTATTTCCAGGATCATATCGAGACCATTGCCGCCCATGTGTCCACGAACGCGCCCTTCCAGATCCAGAGAGCCGTGCCAGTCATTTTCCTGTTCGAGCCGCCGAATCGACCAATAGACATTCGGGTCGATATCCTGGGCCCGGAGGGTGATATCCCAACGGGGTTCTGGAAACCACTCAACCTGCCCTGCCCCTTCCAGCCGGCCCTTGCGGACATTGGCGGAAAATCGCTCCACAACCACCCCCGAGGCATTGCCATACAGGTTGCCCTCGCCGGTCAACGGCATCCCATCCGGGCCGGTCGTGTGCCCACTGCCATTTACCTTGTAGGTAAAAGGGGCAACCGGTTCGACTTCGATATCAAGGGCAAGTTCCAGCGGTGCCGCGCACGGCAAGTTTTCTTGGTTATCTTTTTCCGTGAAATTAACGGATTGTTGGCCATTGGACGGCGTATTCGCGGTGCAAAACACTAGCCCGAATTCCCGGATGATCACGGGCGCGGCGCCACCGGAAAATGTCACGGGGCCCGCGATCAACCGCTGTGCGCGGTGATGCGCCGCTCCGCTCACGACATGAAGATCGGTAACCTGTACCCGCTCGATTCGCAAGGCCAGGGGCAGCGGTAATCTCGTTATCGGATCGGAATCCGGCGGGCTATTCTCATGGGGGATCTCATGATGTATCC
>JABDQX010000111.1 GCA_013042035.1 Gammaproteobacteria bacterium | reverse complement strand
GTACTTCAGGACTCTCACTGTCAAGAATCCTCTGGACTGTCCTTATTCGAAGTTCCTCTAACGTTTCATGAGATAATTTACGAGCATCGTTTTTCCGCTTGCATTTCATATCATGTTATCCATTTTTTATAACCGGAATTAGATTGCTCGTATTATACCACATGTTGCTTTACTTTTAATGGGATTAGTAAGTGGCTATTTGTTGTTTCAGCACCTCGATTTGTTCTCCTCGAAGATACCAAGTCGCTGCAATAGCGGCAGTAATAAGTGTGAATACAGCAACAGCAATTTGCGACAAGGAAAATCGCATATTATTTCTCTCGTCTTGATCGATGAAACTTTAGAAGCTTTGTTATTCCCGACATTCCGCACGTCCTTTTCTATTTTCAGAAATATCGGGCAAAGTGTTCAAAAACCACTCAATCAGAGAAAGGCCGAGGTACGGATTTTCTACCATGGAGGTTGCCCGGGGTTCGTGCAATCAACATCACGACGAAAAAATGGGAAGTCATCCTCGTAGTCAGTAAATTTATCGCAGGTTTTTACTATAAATCCTGACAATCAGGGAGGACGTGCGGAATGTCGGGTATACCACTCAGTGTATTAAGTAGTTTTTCATTTTTCAACCGAACTGAGGAGTCACCTTCTCCATGAAAAAGAATACACGAAGCAAAGCGAGAGGTCGAACCGGCTTCCCCGTCGAACCTTACCATTCATCTTTTTCTCTTCACATTGCCTTCCCACAAGGCGCGGATTGCGGCAATCCCCTGGGCGCCCCACCGCCAGGCCGTTTCCATATCTCCCGGCGATAACCCCCCAAGGGCATAAACCGGAATAGTGGCCGATTGTGTCAGTTCCGAGAACCGCGCCCAGGTAAGTGGTTCGGCGTCGGGATGGGTTCTTGTGGCCTTCACTGGAGCAAGTACGGCAAAGTCCACACCGATGCGGCAAGCACGCCGGATTTCTTTTTCGTTGTGACAGGATGCCCCGATCAGGAAATCCTCGTCGGAGAGCCCCTCCCCTGTCCCCGCCTCGTCCAATAACCGTCGGCTTGTCAGGTGCGCACCATGCATACCCATCTCCCTGGCAAGCGCCGGCTCACTGTTCAACAGACATCTGGCTCCCCTGGCATGGCAGAGCCTCAGGGCTTCCTTCGCCAGTTGTTCGTATTCCCCATGCGTGGGCTTATGGGTATTCGGTTGCCCAATCCGCAACTGCACCAACCGGATACCACGGAAAAGGCACGCATCGAGAGCACTCAAAAAGCCCTCCACGTTGTCCCAATCGGGCATCGGCGTGATGAGATAGGTATCCGGAAGACGAGCGGCCGTAATAATAGGCGCATCCGCTGCCGGGAATGAATACTCCCGAAGCGTATCCAGCGGCGCCCAGGCGATCGTCTGGGCCTCTCGGCCCTTGGGCGTTCCCGACCAGCGGGTAACGCGCCACACATCCAGCAACACCCGCCGGTCAGCATAATCATGAGGCACCTGAATCAGCGGACGCGCGCGGATCACCGTCACATCCAGCTCTTCCGCGAGTTCCCGGCACAGAGCCGAGTAAACCTTTTCTCCGGGCTCTACCTTGCCGCCGGGAAACTCCCACAATCCCCCCTGATGGACGCCCTGGTGGCGTTGGCTAATCAACACCTCGCCACGTTCATTGAAGAGCACGGCGACAGCCACATGGATACGTCCGACAACGCCATTACGAAGCGGCATCATCGCACTTTCCGATCTGATGTGTTCCGCAACGCGGCCGTTGCCATGAAGATTTCCGAACACCTTGTTTTTCATCCGAATGGTGCAAAATATTCTTTCTTGCTTACTGTTACGTTACACGTTACGTTTATAATTTCGCGAAACAAAATTACCGAAGCACGGAAAACCATGGTACCTGAAAACAAACAAATGGATGAAACTACCCACGCACCCCAACCCAGGGCCATCGCTCTCATCTCCGGGGGGCTTGACTCCCTGTTGGCCGCCAGAGTGATTCTGGCCGAGGGCTGTCACGTAGAGGGCATCAATTTCTATACGGGCTTTTGCGTGGAAGGACATACCCACGCCATCCGCCAGCGAAAGCTCAAGAAACCCAAACGCAACGATGCCCTGTGGGTGGCGGCGGAGCTTGGCATCGAATTACACATCGTCGATATCTCGGAAGAATACAAGGATGTCCTGATCAATCCCCGCCATGGCTATGGCGCCCACATGAATCCTTGTCTGGACTGCAAGTGTTTTATGGTGAAAAAGGCTCATGAGTGGATGCTGGAAAACGGCTTCGATTTCATCGTGACCGGCGAGGTAGTGGGACAGCGGCCCAAATCGCAGCGCCGGGATACCATGCCGGTGGTGGCCAGGGAATCCGGGGCCGGGAATCGGCTGTTGCGGCCGCTTTGCGCGCAGAACCTACCGCCCACGCTGCCGGAAGAGAAAGGCTGGGTGAACCGCGAGAATCTGTACGATTTCAACGGGCGATCCCGCAAACCCCAGATGGCGCTTGCCGCGCAATTCGGATTCACCGATTACGCCCAGCCATCGGGGGGCTGTTGCTTCCTCACCGATGCGCAATATTCGGCCAAGTTGGCGGATCTCTGGGCGGCGCGAGGAGAACGTACCTACGACATGGACGATATCATGCTGCTGAAGGTCGGGCGGCACATCAGGCCGCGATCACATTTCAAGCTCATCATCGCCCGCGAGGAAGGAGAGAATAATTTCATGGCGGGGTATCGCCGCCGTTTCGTCCATCTGGATACCGTCAGCCATCCGGGTCCGCTAACGCTTGTGGACGGAACACCGAACAGCGATGATCTGGATCTGGCGGCGCGCCTGACGGCGCGTTTCAGCAAGGGACGGGATGCCAACAGCGTAACCGTGCGGATAACGCACTTGGACGGCACGACGCAATCGGTCGATGCGACACCCATGTCTCCCGAGGAGATTCCACAGGATTGGTACCTATAGCACATGATTTCCCACCACCACACTCACTCACACCCCCACACGTATGTCGCTACTCATCATGGGGAAGAACGCTATCGGGAGATCCGCAGGGTTACCCACATCGGCTCTGCCCTGGATGTGGTTCTCGCCGTCCTCAAGATAGGCGTTGGCTGGACGGCGCAATCCCAGGCACTAATCGCCGATGGCGTCCACTCTTTTTCCGATTTGTTGACGAACTTCGTGGTTCTGTTCGCGGCCAAGGAGGCCCACCGGGAAGCTGACGAAGAACACCCCTATGGTCACGGGCGGATCGAATCCATTGCCACGGTCGGACTCGGCACGGTGTTGGTGCTGGTCGCCATCGGCATTGCCATCGACGCTACCTATCGGTTATTCGAGCCGGAGCTGCTACTGCAACCCGGCATCTGGGCATTGGTGGTGGCGGCGATTTCCGTGTTGACGAAAGAGGCGATCTATCACTACACAATCCGTATCGCCCGCAAGGTGCGATCGGAACTGCTGCAGGCCAACGCCTGGCACAGCCGTAGCGACGCCATCTCATCAATTGTCGTCATCATCGGCGTAGCCGGCTCCATGGCGGGATTGCCCTACGTGGATGCCATCGCCGCCATTCTGGTGGCCGGCATGATTGCAAAGATCGGGGTTGAACTTGCCTGGGGTGCCGTGGGAGAACTCATCGATACCGGCGTCGAGGAAAAGAAACTGGTCGATATCCGCCAGGCGATTCTCGATGTGGATGGCGTCAAGGCCCTCCACATGCTGCGCACCCGCCGCATGGGTGGGAATGTATTCGTGGACGTACACATCACCCTGGGCGATTCCCGAGTGAGTGTTTCCGAGGGTCATCAGATCAGCGAAGCGGTCATCGGGAAGCTCATCGATAACATGGATGAGGTCACCGATGTCACGGTACACATAGATCCGGAAGACGATGAGCTGGGCGCACCGAATAAAGGGCTTCCCCTGCGAAACGAGATCATCGAGCAGCTATACCATCATTGGTCTTCCATCGACGCCGCCCGCCATATCCGGAAAATCAACCTGCATTACCTGAGCGGCAGAGTCTATGTGGAAATAGTGCTACCGGTAACCCTTGCCGAAAATAAGGAACAGATGTGCGCCCTGTCGGAGGCATTCCGGTCAGCGACACGGGAAGAGCCGGATGTCGGGGATGTGCGGTTGTTATATGTGTGTTAGAGGGTGTCTGAAAATTCCCGTCAAGTTATGCCACGGCAGTGGCGAAACGCGCTTTGCGACGGCGCTCGGCGGCCTCATGACGATGTCTCTGAGCTTCGGTTTCCATCTGCAACGGGGGCACCGATACCGGTTTGCCATCGGCCATGGCCACCATAGTGAAGTAACAGGTATTGGTATGGCGCACGAACTTGCCGGAAATATCCTCGGCAATGACCTTGATACCAACTTCCATGGATGTGCTGCCGGTGTAGTTGACCGAGGCAAGGAATGTCACAAGCTCACCGATCTTGATGGGTTGTTTGAAGAGAATACTGTCTACCGAGAGTGTTACGGCGTAGTGGCCGCAGTAACGCGCGGCACAGGTGTAGGCGACTTGGTCGAGCAGCTTCATCAGCTCACCACCGTGCATGACGCCGGCAAAATTGGCCTGCTGGGGCGAAACCAGCATGGTCATTTCAATAGATATTCTTTGCTCCATTAATTCTGCTCCGCAAAATCATTCCACCACGTGCGCAATCTTTTCCGGTAACCCGTTGATTTACAGAAGGGGGCACCTTATAGCCGTCTCCCCCTTAAAACCCATAACTCACTGAAAACAAAGATACCGTAAAAAGTTCCACACGACGTTATTTCAGGTAAAAAATCAAATACACACCCAATAAAGCTGCCACCCACAGCACCATCAACCCCGATGAATAGGTGCCGGCAACAGCGCTTCTGGGGCCATAGACCCTATGGCACAGCCCTACCAATCGCATCGCCTGCCGGTGTACGAAACCTCGGATACCGCTATCGACCGGTCCACCCCAGCGAACCAGCGCGTGGATCGCACGGGGTGTGGCTCCCCGATACAGCCATTCCACATCCAGATTGACGGAACGCAATTCCGGTGGGTAAAGACTGTTTTTCTGCAGCCAGACGAAGGCCAGGGCCGAGAAGAATAGGATCTGGAGCTGCGCGATGACGTGAGTGCCGTCGAAGGGGAAATACGTCACCGGGTAGGGCAACAGATCGTACAGCGCGAATGGGTAGACGCCGATGAAGATGCAGATTGTCGCCGCCATCCCCATGGCGATGAGCATATTGAGCGGCGGTTCTGAGGCGCGAATGCCGGAATCATGACCAAAGAAGGCAAAGTACGGAATTTTGATGCCCGCGTGATGGAATACACCCGCCGAGGCAAACAGCAATCCGAGCCAAACCCAGTGGTAACCCTCTTCCAGGGTAGCGACCATCACCAGGGATTTGCTCACAAAACCGCTGAAGAGGGGAAATGCCGAAATGGACGCCGCCCCCACCATGCAAAAACCGGCGGTAATTGGCATGGTTTTATAGAGCCCCCCCAGATCCGATCCATTGATACGGCCGGTTCGGTACAGCACCGCGCCCATGGACATCATGAGAAGCCCCTTGAAAAGCACATCGTTGAAGGCATGGGCCACGGCGCCGTTGATGGCCAGTTGCGTGCCAATTCCGATACCGCACACCATGAATCCAATCTGATTGATCATGCTGTAGGAAAGCACCCGGCGCAGATCGTTCTCGATAACGGCGTAGAAGATGGGGAAACAGGTCATAGTCACCCCGATGTAGACCAGCAGTTCGGTGCCGGGGAATCCCCGCGCCAGAGCATACACGGCCACCTTGGTGGTAAAGGCCGTCAGGAACACGGTGCCGGTGGGGGTAGCTTCAGGATAGGCGTCGGTGAGCCAGTTGTGGAGCAGTGGGAAGGCGCATTTGATACCAAAGGCAATAAAGATCAACCATCCGCCGATGCCTGTCAGTCCGATATAGTCGAATGCCAGGGAGCCCGTTTCCTGCAGATAGACCAACGCCCCGGCAAGGAGCAGCACCCCGGACAATACCTGGATAATAAGATAACGAAGACCGGCGGCCCGGGCGCGCTCGGTGCGCCGCGCGAAGATCAGGAATGCCGAGGAAAACGCCATGATCTCCCAGAAAATAAATAGACTGATCAGATCACCGGCGAAAGCGGCGCCGATGGCGGAACCGGCATAGAACAGCCCCGCCACATGCTGCACGGTGTCCCGAACGTGCAGGGCGAACACGAAGGCGATGAAGGCAGCCAGATGAAAAAGATAACCGAACAGGAGACTCAGCTTGTCGACTCGCAGGGGCGTCAGCGTATAGTCCATGAGCGTCAACTGCCAAACCGTTCCTTCGGCCACGCCGAGCAGACCCATGCCACCCAGGGCCGGAATCAGCAATAAAACCGCGTTTCGCGCCCAGCCGCGCAGGGGAATGATGGCAAGAGCGCCTAAAAAGAACCAGATGAAGGGGGGTATGGTAGTCATCGATAATTTTGCTCCGCAAAACTATGTTTTTGCTAAGACAGCTTGAGAAAAATACCAAGAAGCAGGGCAATTTTGGCCAATGCAATCCCCACCATCCACTTGATCACACCGGATTCAGCCGCTTTGATTCTGCTATCCATGTGAAGTTCCAGCTCGCACAAATCGCCTTTGGTTGCCATGTCCGGCAACGATTCATCACTTCTCGTAATAGTCCTCATCCCGCATCAACACCTTGCGCATTTGGGTTGCAATCAACACCAGCGCCACGCAGGCGACAAAACCGTAGAGCGCGTAAAAGCCCCATAGGTTCTCCCAGGCATGAACCACGTGTCGATGGAAGAAGAATTCGACCCCCACCAAACCAAGGCAGATGGCGAAAAAGATACGCAATAGTCTGGTTACGTTGGCGGGATTATCAAAAAGATGTTTTTTCTCCGTTCCCTCGGAAGAAAGCGGCGGTGTGCCGTTGGCGGGAATGGATTGTTTGAGTGATGTTTGCATGGTTTCCAGCAATCGCCTCATTTCTTACGTTTCATTTATCAACCGGTATATCCATTTCTCGGAAAGTCCTGTAGATCCGGCGATGAAATCAATGGCGAGCCCACTTTCATACAGAGATCTAACGAGGATTTTCCTTTCTTCTTCACGTCCTTTTTCAAGCCCTTCCTGTCTGGCATCTTCGATCATTCCCCACTCGGACCGGATATGATCAATATGCCTGTCGAACCTTCGCCGTTCGTTCTCATCCATTTTCAGGTAATCGAGTTTTTCCTTTAATGCTCCGATACCGGGGGCAGTGAATTCGTCTAGTACTTCGTTGTTCTTGAAGGCGTAGACCCACTGATCCAGATCGTCTCGAACGACATCCGTAAAGTGTCTCAGGGGAATAAGAAAGTACTCGGGAAAGATATTGGTTTCATTGATGCGGATTTCATCACCGACCAGGGATTTTTTCAACGTTACGGGGTTATGGGTATGAAAGCCCGTAAATTCTGTCTTACCGTGATAGACATAGTCATCGCCGTCATGGCTGACGCCGAAATAGAGGAGACTCACGGAGTAGACTTTCCTGACGCTGGTATAGGGATCGCCCAGCTTGAGGTTCTCGACGATGGTTTTGGCCGTGCCATAGGCCAGACGCTTAAGGTAGGCCATTTCAGAGAGATATTGTACTTCGACGATGATTTGCTCGCCGTCCTCGGTCTTGGCCAACAGATCGACGCGGTTGTATTTGTCCGTCTCATCACGCTGGTTGCTCTCGCTTTCCAGCATATCGAGAATAACAATTGATCGCCCGAACAGCGCCGTTAAAAATCCTTCCAAGACATCAAAATTGGCCTTGTCGCGAAGGACGGTCTTGATGGCCCAATCGAAGGTAATTATCTTTCGGCCTGTTTTTTTTATCATGCGCTGACGCTAACTTTAGTCAGATTGTGCTTCATAACAAGGCAAAAATAGGTGAGAAGGCGGAGTTTACATGGATTTATTTCAGCCGTGAGAAATCCCATCCAAAAACGCCCGATTCTCTTCCGGTGTACCCACCGTCACCCGCAAACAGTTCGCAAGCTGCGGGTGTGCGCCATGAAGATTTTTTATCAGGATACCCCGCTCCCGAAGCATTGCATGGATTTCATTCGCCGATGCATTGTCCACACGGAACAGGATGAAATTTGCATGGCTTGGCCAAACGGTCACGCCCTCCATCGCCGCAAGCTGCTGGGAAAGCGCCGCCCGATCCTGACGGATCCGGGCAATCTGCCTCTCGAATAAGGAGAAATTCTGCAATGCCATGGAGGCACTCATCTGGGTCAGGGCGTTGATATTATAGGGCAAACGAAGTTTGTTCATCTCCTGTATCCACGCCGGATGACCCACGGCAAATCCCAGGCGAAGCCCGGCGAATCCGAGCTTCGACAGGGTACGCAGAATAATCAGGTTGGGATAATCGTGGAGCCAGTCCATTTTGCTGATTTGCGCGAACGGCGTATAGGCTTCGTCGATGACCACAAGGCCGGGTGCTTGCGCCAGGATGGCCAGCAGGACATCCGTGTCGAAC
>JABDQX010000104.1 GCA_013042035.1 Gammaproteobacteria bacterium | reverse complement strand
GTAATGTGCCGATCCGGTACCTCTTTCGACAGCAGCATCTGCGCCCGAAAGGGGCGCGCCAATGGCACCGGCAGATCCGCGTCGGTACCGCCAAGAGGCGAGCTAATCCCGACCCGCGCCGGGTGCCGGTTGTCCTTTCGCCCCCAGGTACTCGGCAAATCCAAGGTCACCTGCCAACTCGCCTTGTCCGTCAGCTTGGCCACCAAGGGTGATAACGCCGGTGGCACCTTTTGCAAGGTGGCTTTCAGCAGAGGATAGGCAAAAAGGCTGTCCGTGGTCAGACCGTTTATCGTAAATCGCGTGCCGCTCTCCTTACGGTCCATTGTTTTTGCAACATCAAGCGTAACGGGTTGACCCAGATACCGAGCCGCGATGGCCTGACCGGCAATGCCTTGTTCGTCGAATGTCAGTGTGCCATTTATTCGGTCGAAGGACAGATGGCGTTCATTACTATTTCCGCAGATGTTGGCCGCAAGTTTCGCGGTGTCGACTTTGATGGCGCTATCGCGAAATGTAATTTTTCCTTGCGCTTGGGCTTTGGCCTTGGCATAGGGCAGTTGGTGTTTTATCCGCAAATCGATATCAAGTTCTCCGTCACCCTGGAGACCCGCGATACGGTGTGCGTGTCGATTGGCCAAGGGCCCTGTTTTCAGAAAGGAAAGCCCTTCTTCCAGTGAGCCCACGGTGCGCCCACGGACGGTCAGCATCGGTTTGTCGACCGTAATGTCGGGAATTTCGGCCGTCACCGATTGGAGCTTGCTGCCATACACGAAGCCGCTGTTGGTGGTTACCGTAAGCTGTCGGTTATCGAAAACGACATCGGCCGCCAAGGCATGAATCGGTAGCCACCCTTCGGCGTATTTCAGTGTCGTATCGTAGGATGTTGTTAATCTGGCTTCGAAGACGCCCTCCGCGTTATCGAAGGGAAAATCGGCCAACCGACCCTGAAACAGGATCTTCCCTTGCTCGATACGTCCCTTGGGGAAGGCACGGTTCAGCCACAAAACAAGCCGCTTCTTCATGAGGGACGTAGGCAGGTACTGCGTCAACTTGTCGAGTTTTCCGTCATCGATGACCATGATCACGCGCAGATCCGGCGAGCCATGATCGTCGAACCACTGGCCCTTCCCTGCCAGACGCATGGTAAAGTCCTCGTTTCTCAGCTCTACGTGCCGGGTTTCCAGCAACCAACCGTGTTGATTTCGCGACAGGGCGATCCGCATCCGGGCATCGGTGGCGGGCCACTGTTCTTGAGAGGTAGCAAACGTAAGTTGGCGCAATCGAAGTTGCCAGTTATCGAGATCGATTCGGGTAAGTTCCATGAAACCGCTTATCTCTTGGGTAGCGGTTTCACCGTGCTCGGATACGGCACACGATGGTGCGCAACCCGGTTCCTCGGATGCGTCGGCGGATTTTGTGTGGTCCTCGATCGCCGGATCCGTGCTTGTGAGGACCGAACGCTCAAGCGTAAAATTGCCTTCCACGTATTCCAGTTGCCCCTCGTCCCAGAATGTCCAAACACCGGAATTAGCGATGTCATATGCCACTGCTGATGGCAAGGCGTTTTTCAGTAGGGGAAATCGATTGAGTTCGAAGCCTGCGATGCGCAAAAATATATCGCCGGACCAATGCAGCGTAGCGGGGTCTACGATAATATTGGCCATGCCGGACAATGAGCCGCCTGTACCGCTCGAAGCCTCGGTGGGAGGGCCTGTTATCGAATGGTCCTGATAAGGGAACAGCGTTGCGAAAATCCGGTGATGGGATCCGTTTTTGCGAATGCGCAACCGGGTGTCCCGCAAGGAAAACGCAAGCGCTTCGTTTCCTTCATCGTGCCAACGAATATTGGCCGATGTTACATCTATATGAGATTGTTGCAGTAGCCAGGGTAATAATCCCGCTGTTTTTTGTTCGGTACCCGCCAGCCGCAAGGCCCCATTGGAATCACGAATAACGCTAAGAGAGACACCTGAAAGCAAGAGCCTTTTCGTGCGAATTGCGCCGATAAGCCAGGATGTCTCTTCATGGTGTGTTCGGTTTTTCCAAAGTGACAAAACATTGATGCCGATGCCGGCTCGAAGGGATTGTATGGAAGGCGCATCCTCTACCGAGTTGGGTAACCGAATATCCTTTACGACCAATTCAGGCGTCCAGCCGCGCCAACCAATGTTTAAGGAGCCAATGGATATGGCTTGACCGGTTGCCGCGTGAAGCCATCGTTCCATATCGGGAACAAATCGTTCAGCGTTGGGTAGCGACAGCCTGAGTGCAATCAGGAATACGGTGATGAGTATGGCAAGCACCCAGATAACCCAGAGGGTAGACGACCAACCACGCGCGGTTATTGGTAGACGATTGTGGGCGGGTACCCCATGGTCGGAGGATTTATCCGATCTCTGGATTGCCAGTTTGTCGGTATGTTCCATTCGAAATTGTGATAGGTGGCAGGTCTGAATTAGTCTTTTAGCGCCGGAATTTTGAACAAAACGATAAAAAAACTTCGTAGAGTATTTTGGTTCCGGCTGTGTCGGGTTGGGTAGTAAGGTCTAATAATTATGATGAGTGACTATTCATGAATCTTGAAAAAGTAATCTTCGGCTTCTTTATCGTTTTGGCTCTCACGGTCAACTTTGGATTCGTTATGGGGGATATCGATAATCCCCTTCACCATAGCGTATATGAACTATCCGCGGCCATCCTGGTCAATTTCTTCGCGACCGGATTGAAGCTCGGCGATCGATCTCATATCGGCGCGGTACTGCTTGCCACGAGTCTCGTCGCCGATCTGCAACTGATCGCGGCGGCGGTCGTTTGGACGCTTGCCGTGCATGTCAGCGATTCCAGTCTGACCCCCGAGGTCATGGCGAGCATTGTATCACTCACGGCCGGCGCGCTGGTGGCAAATATCGTCTCCGTCGTTGTATTGGTAGTAGATACGGTGAATGCGCGGCGGTAAATCCTCGGTGATTCGTGGCGAAACCGCGAATCACCGGGAATTTATTTCTCGTTCCCACGCTTTGCGTAGGAATGCATACAGATCGAGAAATTACAATGAAAATCGATCATCTGGTGCTGGGAAAAGTCGGTTGTTTTGACCATCTGGAAATGACGTTCCCGGCGGGGCGTGACCCCAACAAGGCCGATATTCACCTGATTGTCGGACCCAACGGTAGCGGCAAAAGCACCATCCTAATGGCGTTGGCGCAGTTTTTTTCCATGCCGTCGACAGGTCTGTATGAGCGGTGTCATGGTAGAGATAGCTTTGCTCTTTTGCGACTTGATGATGATCTTGAAGCTGGTTTTGCGCTTCATAGGCCGGGCGAACCTAATTGGCCAGGCGAACCTAATTCCTCCACACCTTGGGATTACAGTCCTTCGAAACCAAGTCGACCTTTAATATTTTCTGGAGGCTCAGAAGAACTGGCTTTTTATCAAATCCAAGATAAAAGTTTTATACTAGATTTGAGTCATTACAGGAATCTGACGCAGAGCTTCAAGCCTTTTAGCCCAAAGTATAAGGATACCCATTTCAGCCATCTAGCCTTTGCCTATGGTGGGCAGCGCTCCGTGGAAAATTTCCGCTTGAAAGGTATCGTAGAGCAGGAAGATGCCCCCCTCATGTATGCCTGCCTGTCACCAAAGCCAGCGAATCGAAACGAAACGCAACCACTGGTGCAGTGGGTTGCCAATACCTCGGCCAAGGCCGCGTTCGCGAGTGAACGACAAGACGAAAGTAGCCATAGACGCTACCGCGATGTTATTGGACGAATGGAGCAGATCATCAGCGGCATTACGGGTAGAAAATTCGCTTTTGTCCTTTCCTATGACCCCATTAACGTTAACGTCTCCTTGGATGGTGAAGAACTTCCCATTGACGTCCTGCCAGACGGTCTCAAATCTCTTATCAGTTGGATCGGCGATCTGCTAATGCGCATGGATCGGGTACCCTGGATCGACGATACGCCTCTACTGGAACGCGAGTTTACCCTGTTTCTGGACGAGATCGAGGTCCATCTCCATCCCGCCTGGCAGCGCAAGATTCTGCCTGTGGTGCAAAATCTGTTCCCCAGCGCTCAAGTCTTTGTCTCCACCCATTCTCCATTCGTTATCGCCTCGGCCGATGACGCCTGGATCCATCCGCTACACCTCGATGAAAAGGGGCGTGGCCAAGTGGGTGAACCATTGCCAAGCATGGTAGGTAATAGCTATGCCACCGTACTTCGGGATGTGCTGGGGGTCGAGGCGGAGTTTGCACCCCAGGTAGACGAGGCGTTGAAAGAATTCTACGCGCTGCGCGACAAGGCCCTGCGTGGCGAACCCGGGGCATTGGACCAATTACGCACCAAAGGCAATGCACTACAGGGATTCGGGGAAGAAGTCCTGGCCATCGTCCGACCGGAAATCAGTCAGGTGGAACGCCGTCTGCGTCGACATGTTATGGAGGGGGTGGAATGACCCCTTGTACGAGGCCACCTAGCCCGGACTGGCTGGAAGAACATTGGGAAACATGGGGCAGGGAATTCGCCAAACGGCGGGACGAAGATTCGCAACATCGCTTCAACTGGAGAACGTGGCAGGGGAAACCCTTAAATATCAGGCTCTTACCGTTGCTTTCGGAAATGACCGATAGCCACTGCGCCTATTGCGACTGGTTTCCCATGGATACCGGCACGGACCCCACCATCGATCATTTTCATCCCAAGGCACACTTTCCCCAATTGGCCTATGCCTGGGAGAATCTCTATCTGTGTTGCCGGCAATGTCAGGAAAAAGACGACAACCGTTTTACCGAGGAACTGTTGCGGCCCGATGAACCTGGATATGGCTTCGAGCGCTTCTTCATCTACAAGTACGCCAATGGCGAGATTTGCCCGAACCCCGCCGCGACCGAGAAAGAACAGCAGCGCGCCCGGTTAACCATTGATATCTTCAAACTTAATTCACGGGGACGCCCTCAAGCGCGCAAACGGGAACTGAAACGGTTTCGCGAGCGATTCCATGAATCGGTACCAGAAGACCGTGACGAGTGGATATCCGAGTCACCCTTCCGTTATCTTTTGTGTGAAGAATCAGGCGATATGTTTGCAAACATCCCGCACGTTTGAATATCAATCCTTCCTCCCGCGAAGCGGGACCATATAATTTTGCTCCGCATAAATCTTGCGAAGCAAGATGATTATGCGGAGCAAAATTATTCATGATCACGAGTCACGACGTTTGGAGTTCGGATCTCGAGCGAGTCAGCGCCATCGTTTTGCGTTCCATGCGCCGGCCCCTGCTTTTTATGATCGCGGTCTTCGCCATCACGATTTTCGGGATGGTGCTCACGCCGGGATTGCCCGATGCCCAGGGTCAACCAACGTATATGAGCTTTTTCCATGCCGTGTACTTTCTGGGCTATACGGCTACCACAACCGGCTTCGGGGAGCTTCCCGGAGAATTCAGCGATGCCCAACGCCTGTGGGCGCTCTTTTCTTTATTCATGAGCGTCGTCGCCTGGGTGTACGCCATTGGCTCCATCATCGGGTTGTTGCAAAACCCGCATTTCAAAGCAGTTGTTCAAAAACGCAGATTCTCCATCAGCGTAGGCCGTATTCAGGAACCGTTCTTTATCATATGCGGCTTTGGCGATACAGGCAGTCTTCTAACCCGGGGATTGGTGGATGCCGGTTACGGCGCTACCGTTATCGATCGGGATGACAATCGGATTCAGGCGCTATCCCTTCGCGAATATCCAGTCACGGTGCCAGGATTATTGGCCGATGCCGGGATACCACGCAGCTTGATCACCGCTGGGTTGGAGCAATCCAATTGTAAGGGCGTCATCGCGGTAACCAACGATGAGGGGCTCAACCGAAAAATCGTCATCATGACCCACCTTATCAATCCGGATGTGCAGGTGATCTGCCGTTCCACTTCCGAAATAGAAGAAGAATTTCTACAGACGCTATCGGGTGTGACCGTTATCAATCCCTTCGAGATCTTCGCTAACCAATTGAGTATGTTTTTATATCGCCCGTCATTGTATGCAATCAGTGAGTGGCTGGCGGGGGCACCGGGGATAGACCTTGTCGAACCGATGCGTCCGCCTCAAGGTACGTGGATTGTGTGCGGTTTCGGCCGGATGGGACGACACTTGGAGCGGGCTCTGCGAAAACGGGAGGTTCCAACCGTGGTAATCGACCCGGATCCCGAAAATAAACGGGCACCGGAAGGCCGGATTGTCGGTCATTCCAATGCCCGTACCCTGCATGCGGCCGGAGTCGAGCATGCCGCAGGGATCATTACAGCCACCAACAGCGACTCGAACAACCTTGGTATATTGCTCAATGCGCGGATGCTAAATCCCAAAATTTTCTCTATCGTGCGCCAGAATCGACACGACGACGAGGCTGCCGTCCAGGCAGCCAGTGTGGATCTTATCATGCAGCCGAGTCTTGTTTTTGCACGCAAGATACTGTTTATGTTGCTTTCTCCATTGCTCCATTCATTCCTGGACCATATGCACGATGTGCGGGTAAAGCTTTTAGTGGACACTCTTCACCGTTTGCGGGAAGTGATCGGCCACGAACATCCGGAATTGTGGACGATTACTATCCCCGACGGGATGGTGTTTGAAGAAAGTGTACTGTTCGGTTCTCACGATTCGTCTCTAAAAACTCGAAACGGCGGGCAACCCACCGACCATGAACAATCATCTTCGCCGTCTGAAACCGAAGGCCTTTGTTGGACATTGGACGATATCATGCGTAATCCCTCGGATCGGGACACCTCTATTGCATGTGTGCCCCTGGTGCTGAGGCGATGGCAGCAGACCATCGTAATGCCACAGGGAATCAAAACCCTTCGGCCGGGTGATCAGATATTGTTTTGTGGCACGGTCCGCGCACGATACACGCTGAATGCTGTACTGCGCGACCCTCTGATGTGGAAATACCTTGTGACAGGGATTGACGAGCCGCACGGTTTTCTATTGCGTTGGTTGTTCCACAAAAGGTTTTTCGGTGGGATGGTCTGGTCTCGAACCGTGGGAAATTCGGCTAAGGAGCAATCGATTAAAGCTAAAACGCCCGTTGAATCGATCACAACCGGTGGTGCTTAATATCGAGTATTTGGAAGACTTGGAAGATGATGAGAAGAGCATCGACAGTTCGATCTCACCATGGAATCGTGCCCCCATCAATATCGATGAAACGGCCAGAATCCGAGAAGGTAATCCTGGCCAAGTTCTTCCGCAGGGCAGTAACGGATTCTTCGACACAAAGCGTGGCGTTCGAACCACCCATATCGGTACGCACCCAACCCGGATGCAAGGCGACAACGACAATGCCGCGTTCCGCCAGATCGTACGCACAAGATACGCTGAGCATATTCAATGCGGCCTTGCTGGAACGGTAAATGTAGCGACCATCGAGTACGTTTGCATTCGAAATGCTCCCAATTCCACTACTTATATTGGCAATGATCTTGCGTTCACTGACGGCAACATTCTCCACGAAGTCCTGCGTCATCAACATGGGGGCAATCACGTTGATATGTAGCACTTTCAGCCATTCGTCCGCTTGACACTGACCAAACCCTTGAGTAGCCCAGTTGCCTGAAATTCCAGCATTATTACAAAGGATATCGATGGGTTTCCCTCGAAGCCTCGCTGCAAGAGAAGCGCGTTGATCGGCATCCGTCACATCCAACCGGTATACATCGACACTGCTGCCACCGGCTGCCAGGTCGTTAAGTGCATGGGCAGTTTCCGGGGAACGGCAACAGGCAAACACCGTCCAGCCGTCATCGACATACTGACGAGTCAATTCCAGCCCAATGCCCCGATTCGCACCCGTGATCAGAATGGTTGGCATGATTTCTCTCTTCTCAGACCGTAAATTTGCCGGGATAGAAACGATAATGACCCGTGATTAACCGGAAGCGTGTCAACGCGACAGATTGCGCGGCATTATACATTGACGTCTTCCCTAAGTGTCAGGTGATCGGGAGAACAACCGTCCTCGGGATGGAGCCATTCGCTCTCACCATTTTCATAGAATTCCTTCTTCCAAAGAGGCACATCCTTTTTTATATTGTCTATGATGTACCGCAACCCAACAAACGCATCTCCACGATGGGGAGATGAAACCGTAATGTAGACACTGGATTCAGTAACGTCCATTTTTCCAAAACGATGCACCACTTGCACCTTCCTGAGATCCGGCCAGCGCCTTTTGCACTCTGCAACTACCTTCTCCAACTCCCGTTGCGCCATGGGTTCATAGGCTTCATAGGACAACATTTTGACAAGATGGTGGTGATGGCTGTTACGCACGGTTCCGGAAAAAGTCAACACGGCGCCACAGGCCGGGTCGACGGCGTTTTTATCCAGGGTAGCCGTATCAATGGGCTCTCGGGTGACTGAGATCATATGCACTATCCTCCGGAAACAGGTGGAATGAAAGCCAATTCATCGTCAGGATTTACGGATAAGTCCTCGTGGCAGAAGGCCTGATTGACGGCAATACGGGTAGCGATCCGCAGTTTGCCAAGGTCAGGATATTGGTCGAAAAACGCATGCAAAAGCTCTTTGGCGGTGAGCGCTACATCTCCCTCATAAACCCATTCTTCCCGACCAACGTGTTCCTTCAAACTAGCAAACAGTTTGACCGTGTATAGGATCGCTTCCGACATTTTTCCACTCCCCAGTAGATAGATAGCCCTTTGCGGCATGATTGCATCGCTGCGCCATGGCAAGGTCATTGTCACTCAGACCCGACAGTTTCCGGGTCCAGAACGTCAGTTTGTCCCTTCTTTGTTCATATTCTCGGGATGGTGATTATATTCGCTGGCCTAAAGATGTAATACAGTTCACATTATTCATCCGATTATTGTCGGGTTACGCTTCAACCTGCCAGTCTGGCCCGACATCCATGGGCAATGGTCTTGTTGACAGGGATTCACCAATTCATGGTGCATCACTTTCCCGTCTGGCGATGAGCCTGCGAGAAACAGTGGACTTACCATCATCCACATCCCGGCACTCGACGATGGTAAAAGATACTGGCAATAGTGAGTGCGGCTCGCCCTCCCGCATGGTGTGTTTGGCATCGGGCTTATATTTCAGATGCAACGGCGAGAATCCCTCCCAGATCAAGTATCCTCCCGGCATTACCAGTTCATGGGCATATTCGAAGACGGTTCTGTCCCAATAAAAAGAGCACATCACCAAGGAGAAGTTGCTCCGTGGAGCGGACCAAGTTACAAGATCGACCGTAACCAGCTCGATTATGTCACCGAGATCCTGCTTTTTTATCTCCCCCGCCAGCAGGGCAAGCCCCACATCGGAGACATCCACGGCCATAACGCGCCGCCCCTGGCGAGCAAGGGCCAGAGGCCACAGGCCAGTTCCAGGACATCGCCATCCGGGACATCCGCATGGGGAACTTTTTTCGAAAAATCCGTAAATAGAGCAGAAGGCGGAAAATCGGTAATAGATCTTTCGCGATATTTCTTATTCCATTTATTGCGATCGAAGTGATCTTCAAGGTTTTTGTCGATCATGGCAGACATCTCGGTTGCTCATTTGTCCACAAAAATCACGAAAGGAGAGAGCATCTTCACGTTGCCAACACACGGATAAAAAGTGCCTGATTAGTCAACGGTTGGAGCATCATCAAGGGGAAATATCGGGATACGGTGAAAGAGCGCGAGTCCAACAAAATCTTATTGGACTTCAGGGAGGGGGGAGAGTGGTATATCGTTATCAGGGGAAGCAAATGCAAAATTCAGATTGTGCTTCATAACAAGGGAAAAATGCACGAAAAAGCGAGTTTATATGGGAAATAAATGAGCATTTCAAGCACTACACATTTCTAACGCAGTTAGTCTTTTAGCGCAGGAATTCTGAACAAAACGACAAAAAACCTCGTAAAGTATTTTGGTTCCGGCTGTATCGGGTTGGGAAGTGAGCGATGAGTTTTCCATGCAGCTCGGGGATTCTTGATTTTCGGGGGATTATTTGTCTCGAAAAGTGAAAAAACTTCGAACATTATCCAATCGCAGCACTCACATCGCGATAG
>JABDQX010000106.1 GCA_013042035.1 Gammaproteobacteria bacterium | reverse complement strand
CCGCAGTAGACTGGGGATTTTTCAGACACGCTCTAAGAGCGCTTCGAACCAATTTCCTTGAAAAACAAAGTCGCCTTCATCACCGGTGGCGCAAAGCGCATCGGAGCCGTCATCGCCCGGATGCTGCATGCCCAGGGCATGGATATCGTGTTTCAGTATCGTGAATCCCGGGAAGCGGCAATGGGACTGTGTGATGCGCTAAACGGGGAACGTCCCAACTCGGTCCATGCCTTTCAGGCCGATCTGTCGCTCACCGAAAAGATTCCAATGCTTATGGAAGAGATCGTTGCCGTCCATGGCCGGCTCGATGTCGTGGTCAACAATGCATCTACTTTCTATCCCACACCCCTTGCGACATTGTCGGAAACCGACTGGGATGAATTGATGGGGACCAATGCCAAGGCACCACTTTTCGTCGCTAAGGCTGCCGTACCGTTTTTAGCCTCCGGTAATGGAAATATCCCTGGGGGATGCATCGTCAACATCGCCGATATCTACGGGATGCGCCCCCTTGCCGAACACCCCATCTATTGCGCGGCCAAGGCCGCGCTCATCATGTTGACCAAATCCTTGGCCAGAGAGCTTGGTCCTGCGATCCGTGTGAATGCGGTAGCCCCTGGAGCCATACTTTGGCCAGCCCAGGGGATTGATGACACCCGCAAGGAAATGCTGCTTGCCCGCACCCCATTGAAGCGTCTCGGACAACCGGAAGATGTCGCGCGAGCCGTTTTATTTTTGATTCGGGATGCCACTTACTCTACCGGTGACATAATCGTGGTCGATGGTGGGCGTACCATGGTCGAATAAAAGCACTTCCCTTGATAGCTTGTATGCAAAACTCATCTGCTCTTCCTAACTGCGCTGAAAGTATCCTCAAAATGTTCGGTCGCTTTAACGCCCGTATTTTAAACTTTCGGTAGAACAGGCGGTTGAGATGCTATTGGAGTGTGTAATGTTACTGATGGTGAGCGTCATTTCCCAATACCATTCGGCGCTTCAATTGCTTTCAAAACTAAAGAATCAGCCTGTTTGGGGTATATAGCGATGTGGCATTGTGTAACAACCATGAGCGATCTTGATGTCGGGCGGATTTTGGCGGTCTGGATCGCGCCCGATGGGGATGAGTTATTGCTTCTGACGGATAGGCGGACCACCTGTTGGAGCCTGCGGGATGAACGTGCGTCATGGACGATCCGAGAGCAGGCCGGTGGTGATGGGATATCTCCTGACGGCCGACTCTATCGCGATCTCGCTTCCGGCTTGTTTTACCCTCTCTTGGGGTCACATGGCGGGCGGCAAGTACGCGAACACCCGGCGGGTGGTTACATTACCGTGGACGATAAAGCAGGTACCGTTACGGTATCGGACTCCGATGGGAGTGTCCATGACCTGTCCCGGGAGGGTGGTTTCGGTGACTGGCTTGTGGCGAGTTTTTGCGAGTCCGGCGACCATATTGTTGTCGCCGGCCCGCGTTGTTTAGCCGTTTTTCGTGTATCGAAAAAGTGACCCAACACACGTGAATTCTTGTTGATCGCTGGGAGTGGTTAACCAAATACGCTCTAAGCCATTTTCCGCAACTCATATTCCAATATCCCCTCTGCGCCAATCTCTTTAAGAAGAGGGATTAAATCACGGATCTCGCCACTGCTCACCACCGTTTCCACCGCGAACCACGCCTGATTATAGAGATGGCTTACGGTAGGTGCCTGTAGACTTGGCAAAATGTCGACCACCTGTTTGAGTCTTTCGGTCGGTACATTCATTTTCAAGGCAACCTTTCGGCGAGCGGTGAGTGCCGCCTGGAGCAGCAGCGCAATCTGCTCGATTTTACGTCTTTTCCAGGGAGACGCCATGGCCGCCTTATTGGCGATAAGACGGGTATGGGTATGCAGTAAATCACACACGATGCGCAATCCATGGGCCTTGATGGTGCTTCCGGTCTCCGTAATCTCGACAGCCGCATCCACCAATCCCTCAACAACCTTGGCTTCGGTCGCGCCCCAGGAAAATTCCACGTTCGCCGCAATGCCCCGCTCATCGAGATAACGTTTCGTGAACCCGACGAGTTCCGTGGCTATCCGTTTGCCGGCGAGATCCGAAATCGACTGAATCTCGGAATCATTGCGCACGATCAGTACCCAGCGAGCCGGTTGATCGGTGCTTTTGGAATAGACGAGTTCACAGACCTCCGCCACGTCGGCCTGTGTTTCCAGGATCCAATCGTGCCCCGTAAGCCCCAGGTCCAGGGTGCCGTTTTCCACATAAAGCGCCATTTCCTGGGACCGCACCAAGGCGCAGGTAAGTTCGGCATCATCGATATCGGGGAAGTAATTTCGCGAGCGCGTCGTGATCGACCAGCCTGCCTGATTAAATAAGGAAATAGTCGCCGATTCGAGACTGCCCTTGGGTATACCTATTTTAAGCTGTTGTTGATCGATCTGTTGTTGCACCGTTATCTCCCTTCGGAATGACGTATGACGATCCCTTTGATGGCAAGATCGTCGTGTATTTTCTTATTTGCCCGCAGCGCATCGTCCCGACGCAGTGTCGGCCCCACAAAAACCCGGGTCGTCGTTGTGGCATTACCCCCCTTAACCGACTTGACGAATGCGCGATAACCTTTGGCGCGTAATCGGTCACGCAAGCCCAAGGCATTTTTTTGTTCGGTAAAACTACCCACCTGAACCGCCCAGGCCTTGAGCGAGAGTGGCTGCTTGGGTTTGGTGGGGACTGCCACGGTTGCCTTGCGAGGTTGGGGCGGCAAATCCTGTTTTTTGCTTGCGACCGTTTTAGGTGGGGCCGCCTTTTTGACACTCACTTCCTGTTGCCGATCCGGCTCACTGGCAACCTTGATAACAGGTTTTGTTGGCGGAGACTGTGTCGCCGGCAAGGGTGTTACCGGCATTTCTGATTCGACTTCCAGTTGCTCGCCTATATCGGGCCACTCGAATTCCTCCGCCGGCTCGCCCTCGTTCAATCCGTCCAATGGGATGATGCGGGAGCGATATGCATTGTCGGGCTTCGGTGGCGCAACGACATCGATAACGATCTCGCCTGTTTTCTCGGGTGGTGACAGCGCCATGGGAATCAAGATAACACCCAGGGTAACGAGCACTGTAGCGCCAATGAGTCGATTTTTTAGTTGTTGTTCCATAATAATTTTGCTTCGCAAAATTATATTGTCCCGCTTCGCGAGACAAAAGTTATATTTTTAACGCCTGTGTTTTAAACTTTCGACAGAACAGGCACCGGTACTATTGAAGTGTGCGCATGTCCAAAAGTTCATAGCGGTAATGGAGTTTGTACCCATCTAGTCCATCGGCATACGTAGTGGTTCTGGTGATCAAGCCAATTTATGCAGCAATCTTAACCCCTCGCCTACCGTATGAAATGACCCGAAAACCACGATCCGATCCCCCGACCGGGCAGTTTGCAATGCGGCGTTGTAGGCATCGGCTACGGTGGCTGCCGAGTGAACGTGGGTTTTCGTACTCATTCGCGACATTGCCGCCACGATCATCTCGGCGGTCCCTCCCCGTGGTACGTCGAGGCCTGCGGCATACCATACATCAACTAGTGCCGCGCACGCTAACTTCCTTCGATTATTTTCTTCCGTGAAACCAATGCGTTGTTGCCGGTTGTTCTGCGGTGTGCTTGTCGCGCCGGATATTGGCATCCACATGGCACGCAATACCGCTTCGATATCCTTGTCTTCGAGCATTGCCACGACGGCCAGGGTTCGCCCCTCGCAGGGACAATCTCGAAGCATACGGGCAAGCGCCTGGGCTGCCTGTGGATTGTGGGCCACATCCAGGATCCGGGTAATACCGTCTTTTCCCGAGAATACCTGAAACCTGCCGGGCAATCTTACCGCGGTGAGCCCTCGGTGCAGTGCGTTTTCCGAAACCGGCAGGCGATTCCGGAGCAATTCGACGGCCATGAGTACCGCGGCGGCATTTTGCAGTTGGTGCTTTCCCGGGAGGGCCGGTTCGGGTAAATTTTGGCCGATGGTGCCGGCGCGGCCTTCCCAGCGCCACTGGGGGCTCGCTTCACCCGACCCCAGACATTCCCGATGTTGTCTCATCGACCGAGGGTGATGGGTCACAACATGGTGATTGAAATCCCTGCCCGCGCAATACCAGGTCGCGCCTATGGATCGCGCGTATTCTTCGACACTGGCGGGTGGATTGGGGTCGCCACAAATGGCCGGGCGCCCTGTTCGATAAATACCGGCCTTTTCCCGGCCAATCGACGCCCGATCATGCCCCAGCCAGTCAACATGGTCGATTCCGATCGCCGTGACCAACGCCACGTCCGCGTCAAAAATATTCACGGCGTCATACCTGCCGCCCATTCCGACCTCAAGCACGACCAGATCCAATTCCGCGCGGCAAAATAATATCATGGCCGCCAGGGTGCCGAATTCGAAGTAGGTCAGCGTAATATTACCCCGCTTCCCCTCTATCTCATCGAACGCCTGAATCAGCGCCGCATCGGATGCTTCATGCCCCTCAATGCGTACCCGTTCGTTATAGCGCAAAAGGTGCGGGGAGGTATAGGCGCCGACACGATATCCGGCCTGTTCGAATATCGACGTCAGCAGTGCAACGCAAGACCCCTTGCCATTGGTGCCCGCCACGGAGATTACGGGAAAGGGAACACGGGTGAGTCCGAGCTTTCCCGCTACCTTCGATATCCGTGCAAGACCAAGGTCAACCGAGGTATGGTGTAATCTTTCCTGCCAGGCAAGCCAGTCCGAAAGGCAGTCAAAACGCAATGCAGCCTCCTTTTCCCAACAAGGGTGTTAATGTACGATCCCGTTGCGTGATTGATCTTTAATATCGACAGAATTCTGAACCATGGCTAAAGGGTTTTTGTAGCGTATTTTGATTCAGATTATGTCGAACTGGGAAAGAGGACTAAACATGAACGATCTAACGGATGCCGAACGGCTTCGTGCCTCCGTCCTGGGGGACGAACTCGATACCGAGGAATGCCAAGTGCTGGCAACCAAGATGAAAACCCGACAATTGGCCGATGGAGAGCGCCTGATTGCCGTGGATAGTCATGACCATACCCTGTTTGTTCTCGTGGAAGGCAGAATAGCGGTTACCGGTAATGGTAAAGGAGCTGAAGAAAATGTCCTATACATGATGAAACAGGGCGAATGCGCCGGTACCCGCGCCTTCGTGGATAGAACGCCCCGCAAGGCAACCCTGCGCGCCATAGGCGGTGATGCAACCGTATACACCCTGGAACCTGATGATTTTGAATCCCTGCTTGATACGCATCCGCGTATTGTCTACAGAGTCATGCGCTCACTTTTCCGGATTACCCATACCAACCTGATGCGCATGAATCTCGAATCGCAACAGCTTGTGAACTATATCTCCAAAACACAGGGTCGATATTAGATATCGGGTAGGATGGCATGAATGTCATCTACAAGATTACGTATCCAAATGGAAAGATCTATATTGGACAGGATCGAACCGATAGCATCAATTACTTCGGTAGTGCCAACAACAACCTGATAGCTAAGGATTTTACTCGCCAGCAACGCCGTGATTTTATAATCCGTAAAGAAATACTCTGGGAGTCCAAGACCGCCACACGCTTGGAGATTACTGAGAAAGAGATAGAGTTTATTCGAAAGCTTGGGGCCAACGATCCGGCTATCGGATACAACCGATGGCCAAAAAAACGGTGAGAGAACGCGAGCAGTGTTTCGATATGAAAATAGGTTCTGACATAAAAATACAGACTCTGTGCATCATTGGGGTTGGATTAATCGGCGGTTCTCTAGCCAGGGCTCTGCGTAAAGCGGGCGTCCGTGGGCATATCGTGGGGTGCAGTCGGCGTCGTGAGAATTTGGAAAAGGCACTGACACTCGGTGTCATCGATAGCTTTGAGACTGATGTCGCCAAGGCCGTGGCAGGGGCCGATATGATCGTGGTGACCGTGCCACTTTTTGCCATGGAACCATTGTTTCGCGCCATGGTGGGGAAAATCGCGCCGGACGCGGTGATTACCGACGGGGGTAGCGCCAAACAAAGCGTACTGGCGGCGGCGCGCGCGGCCTTTGGGGAGATTCCCAAAAATCTGGTACCGGCACACCCGATTGCCGGCACGGAACAAAGTGGTGTCGAGGCCTCGTTCGATACCCTGTTTCAAGGTCGCCGAGTGATTATGACACCCGTTCCCGAAACTGATCCGGTGGCCCTGGAG
>JABDQX010000105.1 GCA_013042035.1 Gammaproteobacteria bacterium | reverse complement strand
GTATTGGATAAAAAAGGGTTCATCTTCCTGGCCGGACTACCTCTGGCCATGGCCTGGGGTATTCTTTCCCTGAAGTGGCCGGCCGCATCCCCAAAAAATGCATCCTGGACCTATTTCGGCTATCACCTGCTGCTCTTTCTCTATGGGTTCCTCTTCTGCCTGGAAGGAAAATTCCAGCAAATCATGGCGCGATACCTGGTCCCGGCACTGCTGCTTGGCACGGGAACCGCTGTGGGAACCGTGGCAATGATGGCCCATATGCCCGAGCATCTCATGCATACGGATATCGGGTATCTCGCGATCTTTTCCGGACTCAGGGGATTGTCCACTTGGTGTTGGATAGTGGTATTGCTGGGCGTGGCCGGACAATTTCTCACCACGCGCAACCGATTCCTGGAATATTTCAATCGCGCATCCTACCCGTTTTATATCCTTCACCTCATTCTGATGTCCATCGTGGGATATTACGTTACCCAGTGGAATAGCGGGCTCATGGCCGAGTTCCTAATCTTTAGTATCGTATCCTTTGTGTTAACGATGGCGGTATGGGAATGGGTAATCAGGCGGCTTTGGCTGCTGCGATTTCTGTTTGGTGTGAAAGAATCAGGGACAGCCATATGATTTCACGCAGTAAAATCATCGCTTGGGCAGCCTACGACTGGGCCAATTCGGCTTTCACTACCCTGGTGGTCACCTTCGTCTATAGCGCGTATTTCACACAGGCGATTGCGCCGGACGAGGTAAGCGGTATGGTCCTCTGGTCGCGGGCCGTGGCGCTAAGCGGGTTTCTTATCGCGATTCTTGCCCCATTCCTGGGGTTACTTGCCGATCGAAACCAGGGTAGACACCGCTATTTAGTCATAGCAACCCTGGTCTGCATTGCCGCCACTGCCACGCTGACCTTTGTCGAGCCCGGTCACCCCCAGGGGGTATTGTTGGCGCTGGTGATCTTCGTTATCGCCAATGTGGCCTTCGAGATCGGCACGGTCTTTTACAATGCATTCCTGCCGGATATTGCGTCTCCGGAAAGATTAGGGCGGATATCGGGGTTTGGCTGGGGACTTGGTTATGCGGGGGGTCTTGGATGTCTCACGATAGCCTTGCTGGTATTGGTGCGGGATGTACCACTTTTCGGCATCAGTACCGAAGCGGGGTTTCAGTATCGGGCCACAAATCTCCTGGTAGCATCATGGTTTCTGGTCTTTAGCCTGCCAATGCTGATGCTGGTCCGAGTGAAGAAGGGAACATCACATCAGATCTCCGATCGGCCCGAAACGGTCAGGAAATTACTCGGTGGTTTTTGGAAAACCCTGGTCGGCATCAGGGCCTGGCCCGACACCCTGCGACTTCTCGTGGCACGCCTTATCTATAACGATGGATTGGTGACGGTGTTTGCCTTTGGCGGAATCTACGCCGCGGGTACTTTTAATATGTCGCTTTCCGAGGTGATTCAATTCGGTATCGGCATCAACATTGCGGCAGCCCTCGGAGCTTGGGCCTTTGGGTCGCTGGATGACAGATTCGGTGGCAAGGCAACGATTCTGGTCACGCTATTCGCCCTGACGGGCTTTACACTTCTGGCCGCGGTGGCTCCCAACAAAACCTGGTTATGGGCGGCGGGCCTTGGTATCGGGATCTTCGCCGGTCCCAATCAGGCGGCGAGCCGTTCTTTGCTGGGGCGCTTTGCGCCCGCCCGGTGCCGTGGCGAGTTTTTCGGCTTTTTTGCGTTCTCGGGAAAACTGACCGCCTTTCTGGGGCCATTGCTCCTGGGGATTGCCACCCAGTGGGCAGACAGCCAACGAATAGGCATCACCATCGTGCTGGCATTTTTTGTGGTGGGAGGGATCCTTATGCTGGGCGTGGATGAGAAGCGGGGGATTGCCTTGAGGCTTAAAGAGGAAGCCTCAGAGGGTGTCTGAGAATTCCCCAGTCTACCGAGACAACCGGGAATTCTCAGACACCCTCTGAGGGGGGAAGTTGGGAGAGCGACCCTCTTTACAGAGTACGCGCAGAGCCGCTCTTCAAACTTCAACGCTTGGCTTTTGAACTAGTTCATCGACACACCAAGCGCCTTCAAGGTCGCTGCATTCAAGTAACGATCGACGGGCAAGCCCTTGTCTTTCTGGAAGGCATTCACCGCGGCCATGGTTTGAGCGCCGATGCTGCCATCGGTGGGGCCAGGATTATAGCCAGCCTCTCTCAGGGCATTTTGGATATCGGTGATGCGAGCAATCGTCATATTGGTTTTGCACAGAATGGAACGCCACTCCATATGACCGTCACGCGTAAGCTCCCGTACGGTAACATCATTGTACTGCGCAGGAATCTTGATCCGGGCCCGCTTTTCTTGCGGAGCACTTATCGTCTTATACACATTGACGGTTTTGTATCTGGCGGGAACCTCGATGGTTTTGGTGGAAGCAGGTGTTTCGAGCACCTTGCGAGTCACCATCTTGTACTTCGCCGGTTGTTCGACCAGACAGATCTTCGCCCCTGTGCGCGTGCTCATCGGATGGGTTTTGTCATGCACTTCGTGCCAGACAAGGCGTCCATCATTGGCTCTCGTTTTGCTCTTGAGCTTCTTGTAACGGGGCGGAATCGATTTGCGTATTTCCCTGGCATCGGACACCAACTCACGAACCATCACGGTCTTGTATTCGGCCGGGCTCTCGATTATCTCGGTAGTGGCCGGAGTCTTTACTATCCTTTTCGCGACGATTCTGTAAGTGGCCGGTACTTCTACCAGACACATGATCTCGCCGGTAGCCTCATCGATCTTTTGAATCGGACCGGTGCCTTTTTTCCATACGGTATGGGCAGGTTTGTCAACGATCTTTTCGCTTACGGTCTCATAGACAGCCGGGACCTCCACGATTCTTCTGGATGCGTCCTTAACGAGGATGCGCTTTTCTACATTGCGATACTCCGCCGGAATAATCGAAATCGATTCCGATGCCGGGCTGATCTCGACCTCTGTCATGGTTTCCCGGTAACCGGGACGGAGATAATGCTCATGAAAACACGTTCCGGGTTGGGCATCATCAAGAGCGATGCCGTGAGATCTGGCCCGTTCCAGAACGTCCTTGGTTGCCGGCGCGGCATCGGGTTTTTTGTCGATTAGCCAATCGCGCGTGGCGGATTGAATCAATACCGATTCCGTTTTGGTGCTATAGACTGCCGGTATCTCGACCAAACTCCTGGAAGCGGCTGCTATCTCGATGCGCTCTTCCACCCAGTCAGACTTTCCCGGGATGATCTGGATTCGCTCACCGGCTTCTTTGACCAGAACGCGCTGGGTCTTGGTGGTATAAGTAGGTTCAACCCAGACACGGGCATAACACTCGCCGGGCTTGGCGTTGGGCGGCAACAGTTCTCCACCCGCGGGCACCTGTATCCCGGATGCAACCGCGCTCCCTGCCACCGGTGCCGCCATGCCCCCGGATGTATCAGTAGCACTATTCGTGGTACTACCATTCGTGGCGCAACCACCCGTTACAGAGGTGGCGATCAATGCCGCAATCACGACGGATATCTTTCGGATATTTTTATTGGATCGTGTAGTCATCTATTTACCTTTCAAAGATTAGCGAGGCAACGCCTCGGACGAGCCATGGAGATCTCCAACCCTGTTCCATACCACGCAGTACGCGGAGCAGGCAGAGAATTTTTCGATCATTTCCCGTCACTTCGGTGATGAAAACAGGAGCACGGCATACCGCGCCTACCGCAGGACAAATGCTACGCGCGCAGCGAAAGTGAATCAATCCCCAGCCTTGTCCAATATGAAATGATACTGAAGTAGCTTCAGCAATTCCCGTCAAGAATTTATTTCATTGAAAACCAACAAGTTACAGAGTTAAGAAAAAAATCCATTCGTAAACTTTTTCGCAAGTTCAGTATAATGCAGGGCATACTTCAAGTATGGAGTGAGATACCGATGAGCGAGCCATTCCGTAACCAATTGAGTGCTCCAGGCTTATTAAGCGAGGCACGTCGTTGCTTTGAGCAGATTCCGGACAACGCTACTAACACCATTCCCCTAGCCGACCACCTGATGTCGGGATTAGCCCTGTTCGGATTCAAATATCCGTC
>JABDQX010000096.1 GCA_013042035.1 Gammaproteobacteria bacterium | reverse complement strand
GCCGGTGTGTTCGCGCCTGTCCGTATGACATCCTCGATCTTGCGGAACCCTTCGATCCGGTACCCACCGGCACCCCCTACTTCACGGCCCGAACGGGGCCGTGCGAGATGTGCCCGGATATTCCTTGCGTTCCGGCCTGCCCGAGTGGCGCATTGGACCACGATCTCACGAAAATCGATAAGGCCCGCATGGGGTTGGCGGTCCTGGTGGATCAAGAATCGTGTATCGCGTTTCAGGGTCTGCGCTGCGAGGTTTGCTTCAATGTCTGCCCGGCACGCGGCAAAGCGATTAGCCTTATCCCCCGGGCCAATCCCCGCACCGGTATCCACGCCATGATGATCCCGGTGGTGCATTCGAACCATTGCACCGGCTGCGGCAAGTGCGAGCAGGCCTGCATACTGGAGGCGGCGGCGATCAAGGTGTATCCCCTGCAACTTGCCAAGGGCGCGGCGGGCGGACATTACCGCCTGGGTTGGGAGGAGAAGGGTAAGGTCGGCGAGGCGCTGGTGCCCCCCGACGCGCAACATCGCTATTACCTGCCAGAAGGTATGGACTACGAACACGCGGGACGCGGTTTGATTGAAAAAGCGGAAACGCCGTTTTCCGCCAATCCCCTGGACGTGCTGAACAAGAAATAACGTTATTTATAATGTTGATTTAACGCAGTTACCTAAAAAGACCGAATGACGACATGAGACTGACCGAGCGACAAAAAAAAACCATCCACGACGCGGCGCTGCAAACCTTCGGGCCGGAAGCTGTCGTTCGGTTGTTCGGTTCCCGGCTTGATGACCATAAAAAAGGCGGCGACATCGATCTCCTGGTGGAGAGTCCGGGACTCGTGGAAAATGCCGGGCTGATTGCGGCGCGCATGTCGGCGAAGATTCAGATGCAATTGGGCGAACGCAAGATCGACATCCTCTACACCTGGCCCGGTTGCCCGCAATCGCCGGTCCATCGGTCGGCGCTCCGGGAGGGTGTTGTTCTGTGAGCAGTACGCGGGAAAAGACCAAGGTTCGCTTTCTCGCAACCCTGGAGATTGCCCGCCGCGAGTTGGCTGTGCTCGAGTACAGCCACGAAAAGCTCTTTTCGATGACCATAGATGTCGATTGGGTTCAGCGGCTGACCGATGACATGGCCACCGCCGAGACCCTGGAGGCATTTGTCTCGCGCTTCGGCAGATTTCAGGATACCGTCGGCGACAAACTCCTCCCGCGCGCCCTGATGGCGCTGCTGGAAAAACCCGGTCCCCTTATCGACAACCTGTCGCGCGCCGAGCAGCTTGGATGGATTGCGGACGCGGAGGCATGGGCGACGGCCCGGGAGCTGCGAAATCGGCTGATCCATGAATATATGACGGACCCGGATCGATTCGCTGTAGACATCCACGCGGCAGGCGGGTTCATTGGGATGTTCCGGCGCAGCTATGCCTGTTTTCTTGCGCTTGCCGAAGAACGCTTTGGTGTGCCGGAAGAGCAGTTGCAGGCGTACCTCCATTCCCCCCTACCCTGAAATCCGAACATGCAGCCCATCAATGGTGTTGACCGGTACTTCGGTGCTCTATGCAGACAGCTTCTGGGCGCCGACGGTTATGACGCTGCTGGGCGGTCCCAAGATGGCGGCGGTTCTCCACCGCATCGACGCGAGTCTTGTGTACCATTATCATGAGGATGATTTGGAGAAAGAATAGCGAGTGGGAGCGAGAGAAAAAGCATCATGACATTGCAAGAGAAAATCCTGACCCACGCCAGGGCGTTGCCGGAGAGCAGGCAACGGGAGGTGTGGGACTTTATCCGGGCCATCGAATCCCACGGTCGGCAACCAGGACGAAGCGCCGGTTCGCCGTCGGAGTCCGCGCCATCCGATGCTCTGTCGGTTCTGGATCTGGCCCTTGCCCATGGCGTCGTGGGTTGCGTGAAGGATGCACCGATGGATTTGTCCACGAACAAGGAACACATGCGGGGATATGGTGAATGAGAGGCCGGGTTATCGGGCAGATACCGGTCCGCTTGTGGCATTGTTCAATGAACGCGATGCGCGCCACCAATGGGTGAAGAAAGAGATGGCCGCAATTCAACCACCGTTGTTGACCTGCGAGGCGGTTGTTTCCGAGACATGTTTTCTGCTTGGGCGCAATGGAGGAACCCCCGCAACCGTATTACGACTGCCGGATATCGGACTCATCAACATCGCTTTTATATTTGTCTACCCAAACGCGTTCCATCCGGCTATTGATGGAGAAATATGCCGATATACCCATGTCCTTCGCCGATGCCTGTCTGGTTAGGATGGCGGAAATGTTCGACGATAGCCATGTGCTAACGCTGGATAGTGATTTCATGACGTACCGTAAACATCGAACGTCGAAAATCTGGACAATTATGCCCGCCGGGTAGTCCGCGCCTGTCCCTATGACATTCTCGATCTTGCCGAACCCCTCGATCCGACAACCACCGGTACGCCCTACTTCACGGCCCGAAGGTATGGACTACGAGCACGCGGGACGCGGTTTGATTCGAGAAGGGGAAACGCCGTTTCCCACCAATCCCCTGGAGACGCTGAACCGGAAATAACGCTGCCGGTATATTTGATTTACATCATATACCCC
>JABDQX010000094.1 GCA_013042035.1 Gammaproteobacteria bacterium | reverse complement strand
GGATAAGCCAAACTCGCAACGGTTCCGGCAACAATGATTTCAGTCGCATATCCTTTCCCTTCATGATTCCTTATTAGCAGGGGTTCGATCCCGGCAGGGACCGGGACCGATCCTGGCGCACGGTGTTCCGGTTTCAGGGCGCGCGTGGAATTTCGGCGCTGGATCGCTCGCCGTCGAACAATCCCATAACGCCTTCCACCAGGATGAGATCGACCGGGCGCATTTCCCACTTGGGGGACCTTCGCGCGTACGCCCTGTAGAGACTGTGAAAGTATTCGTTTTTCGTCTACCCGCGTGGAATACGGTGTGCGGTAATGCTGTACGCATATAGATGTTGATGGCGCACACCTATTCCACCCTACCCCGTTGTTTTTGCGGATCTTGTAGGGTGGAATAGGTGCGCGCTACCGATGTGTGGGCTTGGTGCGGACATTGGCCGCGCACCGTATTCCACGCGGAAAATAACTGACAGTCACCCGTTCCACTGACAATTTTCCTCGTAACCATCAACTTGTTGCAAGCTGAATTTTGTATCACGGGAAGGGGAATAAAGAGGCGCATATTTTCGTAATTCCCAACCCGACATAGCCGGAACCAAAATGTATCAGGAGAATTTCTTGGTCGTTTTGTTCAAGATTCTGGCGATAAGAGACTAATTTCTCCTTTCCCCCCTCGCTCTATCCCGCGCATCCTCCAGGAGCGTATAACTGATCGGTATCAGGAATAATGTCAACGATGTTGCATACAGGATGCCGAAACCCAGGGACACCGCCATGGGGATGAGATATTGGGCCTGGATGCTGTCTTCGAAGATGAGCGGCATGAGTCCGGCGAAGGTGGTAAGAGAGGTAAGCAGGATGGGGCGAAAACGCGCCACGCCGGCAATCCGCGCGGCGTCCATCACGGCAATCCCCTCGCGTCGTCGGCGATTGATGTAGTCGACTAACACCAAGCTGTCGTTAACTACTACCCCGACCAGGGCCAGGAGCCCCATGATGCTCATCATGCTCAGACTCAGCCCCATGATCATGTGCCCGAGCAAAGCGCCTACGACACTGAACGGAATGATGCCCATGACGATCATAGGCTGCGTATAGGAGCGAAGCGGGATCGCCAGCAGGGCGTAGATGACGAAGAGCACAAGCCCGACGCCAATATAAAGGCTTGTAAGAGATTCCCGCTGTTGGCGCAGTTCTCCTTCCAGGCTGTATCGAATCCCAGGGTGGCGCTTTTGCAGTTCGGCAAGGAAAGGCCGCATATCGGTCATAATGCGATTGATGTCGGTATTTTCTTTGTCAACATCGGCGGTGACGTTGATGGCGCGATGACGATCGACGCGATGGATGGTGGAAAATCCGGTACCGACGGTGATATCGGCAACGGTACCGATGGGGACTTCCACGCCGGCGGGTGTTCGAATTTTCATCCGGGAAAGATTCATTTCGGCACGGCGCTCGCTCAAGGGATAACGGACCATCACACGTACATCATCCCGGCCCCGCTGGATGCGCTGAATCTCGTCGCCGAAGAAGGCCTGTCTAACCTGGGTCCCGAGGTTTGCGACCGACAGCGCCAGTAACCTGGCCTCCGGGCGCAAGGTAAGCTCGATCTCTTCCCTGCCGATATCAGCGCTGTCTCGAACATCGAACACCCCAGGGTATTCGGCCAATCGCGCCTTGATCTCGATTGCCGCTGCCGCCAGATCCTCGAAATGCTCGCCAACGAGCTGGATATCGATGGGATCGACAAGCTGTTGTTCATCGAAATAAAAGCCAAGTTCCCTGGCCCCGGGTATCGGGCCGGTTGCCTGACGCCACTGGCGGATGACTTCGGCATTGGTGATAGCCACCGGGCGCTCGGTTGGCGGGGCCAGTTCGAGGATCACCTCTCCCTTGTGCGCCCCGGTGTTTTTCAGCCCAAGCAGAAAACTCCAGCCATTCTCGATCAGGATATTTCGGATAGCGCTCTCGCCGGTGGCGGGATCCCGGTATTGGTCCTGTAACCGGTGGGCCATTTCCGTGATGCGCGCCAAGTGTGAGGCCATGGCATCGGTGGGGGTGCCCGCCGGCATCTCCAGCGTCGCCCACGCGATGTCGCCATCGACCTCCGGAAAAAACATGAAATGGTAGCGCCCGCTGAAGACGAAACTTATCAGGACAAAGGAAATACCCACGAACAGGGACAGCGTTAGAAACCGGTTCCCCAGGGCGCGAACCAGAAGCGGCTGATAGACGGTCCGGATGCCACGTTCCAGGCCATCGGCAATCCGATTCTGAAATCTTGTCAATCGATTTTCCGATTGCCCGTTATCCGCGGTTACCCGAAGATGGCTCATGTGAGTGGGTAATATGAACTTGGATTCGATCAGCGAAAAGAACAGGACCAGCATCACGACCACGGAAATCTGTCCGAAGATCACGCCACGCTCCCCTTCCATGAGCAGAAGGGGTATGAACGCGATCATGGTGCTCAGGACACCCAGGGTAACCGGCACCGCCATCTCATGGGTGCCGCGAATGGCCGCCAGGGTCGGATCGTCTCCGTGCCTCAGATGAGTATAGATGTTTTCCCCGGTAACGATGGCATCATCCACCACGATGCCGAGCACCAGGATGAAAGAAAACAACGTGATGACATTGACCGTGGCCCCCAGTTCCGGCATCAGGGCAAGGGCGCCCATGAAGCTCACGGGTATGCCGACGAATATCCACACGGCAACCGAGGGACGCAGAAACAAGGCGAGGATCAGCAAGATGATGATCCCACCCTGGATGGCATTTCTTAGCAGGATATCGAGCCAGATCGCTATTTCCCGTGAGGTATCGAAC
>JABDQX010000085.1 GCA_013042035.1 Gammaproteobacteria bacterium | reverse complement strand
GGTAATTTTGTTCGTATTCAAGGCGCGGCAACAGGCGCATAGTCGTTCTATGTAACTGTTGACGTAACGCAGAAAACGGACAAAAGGACAAGCAAGCTGGTATGTTCTTTGATAGAAATCGCCTTAGTAAAGAGCCTGTCATCCCGAGGAAGATGAGGGTTCTTTACTCAAAAAAGCTCATTAGCCATTAATCGCTCGGGATGACAACACGCAATCCACTAGTCGCCACTCAAGCCTACCTGTGCCATATCCTTCAATCCGCTCAAAGGTGTAATTTTTACTATCATTCTCGCCGGTTTCGCCTGGAATACAGTTTCTTTTCCCGTAATGCCAAGGATTCCTTTTCGCTCTTCGGTGGCGGGTTTATGGACGGTACGGATCTTCAAAAGACCCGGCAATATGAATTCCCCCGCGCCATCGCTTCTCACATGGCGAGAGACGATGGCCGAGAGTTCGTCAAGGACGGAGGCGACGTCTTTTTTCGCTAATCCCGCACTCTCCGCAAGGGCGGAGATTAGTTGGGATTTATTAAGATGCTTCTCGATGGCGGGAAGTTCTAGCGCTGCGTTTTCGGTTTTCAGATCTGGCATGGAAAATTCCCCTATGAAGTGGATATGGTAGTTCGATGGTTTATTTTAATGCGGTTCCAGTACTGCTGGATCGTCAATTTTATCAAAAATTCCGGTTGAAAATCATGACATTATGATAAAATGGCAACTAACGGAATTGCTGTGCGCGACACTAGCTGCTGCGTTTTTATTTGGGCTTTTTATTACTTATTACACATAATGTGGCACGATATGGCACGGAAATATAACGATGTGGCGCAAAAAACGCCAGTCCGGTCTAGTCATCAGCGATTTATTGTGGCAATCTTTACCTATGTTTTACTCTCGATAGTATCAGGCTTCAAGGGGTTGTATTCATGCAGATAAATGTGACAGGTCAAAACGTTGAGATAACGCAGGCCCTCCGGGATTACGTCGATAACAAATTCACACGATTGGAACATCGCTATGAACGCAGCTCCGAGCGTGTCATCAGTATGCACGTGGTGCTTGGTGTCGAAAAGCTTCGTCAAAAGGCCGAAGCCACTGTCCACATATCCTCGGGAAACTTGCATGCGGAGGCAGAGGCCGACGGCATGTATGCCGCGATCGACGCATTAGTGGACAAGCTGGATCGCCAGATCAAACGCCACAAAGAAAAACGCACGGATCACCATCGCGCCGACGATGGGAAAACTCTGATCGAATAGATAGATTTTTAGAGCCTGTTACAAAATAACTGTAACCAAATTGCAATATTACATGACTCGGTTATTTTGTGGCGAACACTTACCGTTGATTCCGGAATGATAGAAATATCAGGCATATTCTCCCTCGATAGGATTGGTTACGGTGTACACGCAAGCAGTAAAAAGCGGGCGATCGAACTGCTTAGCAAATTAATCGCGAATGGTACCGAGTCCGATCTGAACTCAACCGAGGTTTTTGATTGTTTGTTTGCCAGAGAGCGGTTGGGTAGTACGGGATTAGGCGCGGGTGTCGCCATACCTCACGGGCGCTTTCCGAACTTGAATCGCACTATCTGTGCGTTTTTGCGGTTGAAAGAGCCCGTGAGATTCGACGCCCAGGATGATCAGCCCGTCGACTTGCTACTGGGGTTGCTGGTACCTGAAAACTGCACCGATGAACATTTGCAAATTCTCTCGACGCTGACTAAAAAATTCAGCGATGCGTCCTTTCGGGAAAAATTCCGTGTACCGAAGGTTTCTCCCGATATGCTGTATGCGCTGCTCACCGAGACCCTATCCGCCGCCCAATCTCCTCAAGCTTCTTCTTCAAAAACAGAACCTCCCCCGGATCGGTAATATCGCCACGTTTGAGTAACTTACCTATCAGGGCGCGCGCCTTTTCCAGCTCTCCCATATCCTCCAGAATAATGATGCTCATATCCCTGGCCCAGTAAGGAACATGGGGGCCTGTTGCGTGGCTTGTAATCGCCTGGGCATATTTCAAAGCAAGGGGCACGTCTTTCAGGCTGTGCCTCGCGAGGATGACGCCATGGACAAGCCATGGCCACCGGCGATTAGGGTCAGAAAAAAACTGCTCGTACACAAACGCCAACATGGCCCGCTGTTTATCCTCGACAGGCACCTGAGCGTACAAGCGGCTGGCTGCAATCAATGGGTATTGTCCTCGTGGATCCAACGCAAGAATGCGTGCCAGCCATGCCCGTACCTTGTCATAATCGAGCGCTGCAAAAGGGATACTCATACCGGGTTGATTATCAAACGCCTGTAACCACAGCATCAGAGCCCTGGCGGTTAGCAATGGATCGCCCAAGCTTACCAGACGAAGCACCGCCACCGATGGCGCAGAAGGTAACGATTCGGCATTCGCTTGCTGTGTGGGACGCATGCCGTGCCAGATAACTTGCAGGCAACATCCGAAAATGAGAAGAAACAGAACGGAATAGGGTACGCGGGTTTGAAGTAGGGGCAGACTCCCGTGCCTGCCCTTGCTTTCGCGCCTGCCCTCGCCATGAATCCCTTTTCCATTTTCCGGGATGATAGAGTGCACACGTCGTGATCGTTTGAACGGCGTTTCCATCTTGTTCCGTGTCCTCACAG
>JABDQX010000079.1 GCA_013042035.1 Gammaproteobacteria bacterium | reverse complement strand
CAATGCCGTCGGGCGATACGGTATTACCGGTCGCGCGATGGAAGCCGGAATACTCCGACTCGATCGGTGGAATCCTCGGGATTTTACCCGTGATCGTCGTCGGAATGTGGATGATAGGCCCTATGGTGGTGGGCCTGGCATGGTAATGCAAGTGGAACCCTTGCAACGTGCTATCCAGGCAGCACGCGAAACGACCGGGGAACCCGTCAGCGTAATCTATCTTTCGCCCCAGGGGCGCCGACTGGATCAAAAATGCGTCAGGGAGCTCGCCACCCGTCAGCGATTGATTCTTGTTTGTGGACGCTACGAAGGGGTGGATGAACGGCTGATTGCCATGGAAGTCGACGAGGAGTGGTCGATAGGTGACTATGTCTTGAGCGGCGGAGAAGTGGCCGCGATGGTTGTCATCGATGCGCTGACACGCTGGTTGCCGGGGGCGCTAGGACACGAGGATTCCGTTACCCAGGATTCGTTTACGAACGGCTTGCTGGATTATCCTCATTACACGCGCCCGGAGACAATTGGCGGCCATTGCGTACCGGAGGTGCTAGTCAGCGGCAATCACGCTGATATTGCGCGTTGGCGGCATAAACAAGCATTGGGACGAACTTGGTTGAATCGTCCTGATCTGCTTGATTCTTTACGCCTAACGGACCATGAGCGGATCCTGCTGAGCGAATTTATCGCGGAATGTGATTCCGCGGAGCAAGATCACATCCACGAACATCAATAATTTTGCGAAGCAAAATTATATCTAAGGTAAAACCATGAGCAACATTATCGAACAAATCGAAGCGGAGCAAATGACCCGTGAGGTGCCTCCATTCAGAGCCGGTGACACCGTTATTGTCAAAGTCAAGGTAAAGGAAGGTACTCGCGAGCGCCTTCAGGCATTCGAGGGTATCGTTATTGCAAGGCGTAACCGTGGACTCAATTCTTCCTTTACGGTTCGCAAGATTTCCCATGGGGAAGGGGTTGAGCGTGTGTTTCAGACCTACAGCCCGATCATAGACGATATTAGCGTAAAACGCCGTGGTGATGTGCGTCGGGCCAAGCTCTATTATCTGCGCAATCTTACAGGTAATGCGGCAAAGATTAAGGAAAAGCTCGAACCCTCCAAGCGAAGAAAGGCGGCAAGCAAACCCAACAAAGCATCTGCCTCCGTTGCGTGACACATTTCTCTGCACATTTTGCTCTGCTGTATGCATAATTTATCTTGCTCGCAAACGAAACCCAGGAGACATCATGCCAACGGTTAAACTCACGAACGAAAACTTCGATCAGACTATCGAAAACAGCGACATCGTATTTCTGGATTTCTGGGCATCATGGTGTGCTCCGTGCAAAACGTTTGGGCCGGTCTTCGAAGCGGCATCAGAAAAACACCCGGATATTGTGTTTGGAAAGGTCAATACGGAAGAGGAAAAAGAGCTGGCACAGCGCTATCAGATCCGCTCGATCCCAAGCATTATGATATATCGTGAGCAAATTCCTTTGTTCTTGCAACCAGGTGCTTTACCTGGAACAGCTCTTGATGATCTAATCGGGAAGGTGAAAGAGCTTGATATGGACGACGTACGACGGCAGATAGCCGAGCAGGAAAAGGATCAGGAAACTACCTGATCGTATAAAAAATGGTGCCGAGGGCGGGAATCGAACCCGCAAGCCATAAAAGGCGAGGGATTTTAAGTCCCTTGTGTTTACCTATTTCACCACCTCGGCCAGAGAGTTGGAAGCGTTCAAGGATAACCGCCTAAACCCTAACCCTTCGCCGTTGTTCCGGCAGGGGTTGCCGTAACCAAAGGCCTGAGAACGATCACCGTTCAGAGCTGTAGAGTTTACCTCACTCGGGCCTCACGTAAAACCTAGTGCCACCACGTTCCCGTTTCCCCTCGCTACGAATCCCAGGACGCTGTGTAACGTGGCAGCATGCCCGATCTCGCAAAGCTGTATACCCCCTCTCCTGCCACAATAACGTGATCGAGCACGGTAATATCGACAGCACCAAGTGCCTGAACCAAACGGCGGGTAAGTCGCTCATCTTGCTGAGAGGGTTTGTTCGTCCCTCCGGGATGGTTTTGGGCAAGAATTACCGACGCTGCTCGGTGGCGAAT
>JABDQX010000076.1 GCA_013042035.1 Gammaproteobacteria bacterium | reverse complement strand
GTACAAACCAGATAACGCCCAATACCCACCTGTTGGTAAATCTCCTCGCCCCACTCGCTGCCGAGGAACACTATTCCATCGGCGCGACCCGGCAATTGAAAAATGGGCATGAGCTGAGTGCGTCACTTACCTATTCCCCACGCGAAACCCCAACAGGAACCAATCCCGTTACCGGTCAGACCACCGATCTTTTCCTGGAGCAAGTGGAATTCGAGCTCACCTACGGCTGGCGGTTCTAGGCATCCGTTGGGCCTAGCCCCTTACCGGGAAAGTCTCCGACAAAATGGTCAAAAATGTGCCCACTCGGCGTCGGGCTCGGTGGAGCGATCAAGATGCCGACGCCGAGAGAGGCTCACATTCGTCGACACGGTAGGATCTTTTCGGAGTCATAGTAATGTTGGTTCACTTGACAGTGCGCGATTTTGCCATCGTGGAACAGTTGGCGCTGTCGATTGAAGCGGGCATGACGGTGATGACCGGGGAGACCGGCGCCGGCAAATCGATTTTAGTGGACGCACTTAGCCTGGCCCTGGGCGAGCGCGCAAGCAGCGGTATCGTGCGGGCAGGATGCGCTCGCGCCGAGGTAAGCGCCGTATTCGATATATCCCGTCAACCGACCGTTCAACAGTGGTTGCTGGAACAGGAACTCGACAATGGCGGTGGGGATGGGAGCGACGCCGATGATGCCGAATGCATCCTGCAGCGCTCCGTAACCGCTGACAGCCGCACCCGCGCCCGAATCAACGGCCGGCCAGTGCCGGTCCAAACACTGCGGGAGCTTGGGGATCGACTGGTGGATATCCACGGTCAACATGCCCACCAATCGCTCCTTAAGGGCAATAGTCAAAGGGATATCATTGATGCCTATGCGGGGAACGACGCGGTTCGCCGGAAGATCGCCCGGTTGTATACCGAATGGAAGGCGAAAAACGAGGAAATAAACCACCGTACCGGCAGCGTCGAGGATCATGATGCACGTCTGGAATGGCTCCGATTCCAGGTGGAAGAACTCCACAACCTCAACCTTTCCTCCGATGAACCGAATTCCCTGGACGAAGAACACCGTCGACTCGGCCATGCCACCGAGATTACTGGTGCCTGTCACGCGATACTGGACAAAATCGAGAATGAACCGGAAAACGCCGCATTGCCTCGAGTCGAAGCTTCCGTGCGCCTGCTCGGCGGTCTTTGTACCTATGACGAACGACTGAACGAGGTACAGACGCTTTTCGATACGGCCACCATCCACCTCAAGGAGGGAGCCGAGGCGCTACGGCAATATGTGGGCAATCTCGAAGTGGACGAGGAACGTCTGCGGTGGATCGAGTCCCGTCTGGCCGCTATACACGATATGGCGCGAAAACATCGAATACCACCGACAGAACTGATTGCGTTCCTCGAACAGTTGGAACAAGAGATTACACAACTCGAGCAAAATGCCACGCTGGTCGCGACGCTTCATGATGAGCGCGTTGAACTGGAGCGGCAATACCGGGAACTGGCCCTGGGGCTTCGGGACGAACGAATTCGGGCCAGTGCTGAATTTTCCAATGAAGTCACCGCGAATTTACAACAGTTGGGGATGCCTGGCGGACGGATAGAGGTCGGGATATCGCCCTTGGATGATGCTCACTTGACCCAAACCGGTTTGGACGAAGTCACGTTCAATGTCAGCATGAATCCCGGGCAGCCCACCAAACCGCTGGCACAGGTCGCCTCGGGGGGGGAATTATCCCGGATCGCTCTTGCGATTCAGGTGCTCGTTTCCGAGGGTGGCGTCATCCCAACCCTGATCTTCGACGAGGTGGACTCGGGAATTGGCGGGCGGGTCGCGGAGATTGTAGGCAAACACCTGCGCCAACTCGGTCAAGCGCGACAAGTTTTGTGTATCACACATCTGCCGCAGGTCGCCTCCCAGGCCAACCATCATGTAAAGGTTCAAAAATATGTGGAGAATGATTCCACAAAAACCCATCTGATTCCTCTGGCGCAGGCCAAGCGCGTACAGGAAATCGCCAGAATGTTGGGCGGCATGGAGATCACGGACAAGACCCTGGCCCATGCCAGGGAGATGCTTGGGGATACCCAGTGAGAAATATCAATGTTGCTACCTAGACAAAACAACCCCATTCGAAAAGAAATCCCGCGCCTGCTTTCGCTGATGGCGATAGTCGCAATATTGGCAGGCTGCGGCAAAATCGGAATACCAAAAGTCGATATGCCCTGGGTATATAAAATCGATATCCAGCAAGGCAATGTGGTGACGCAGGATATGTTGGACAAACTGGAACCGGGCATGGAAAAGAGGAAGGTACGTTTCATTCTTGGTACGCCCCTCATTGTCAGTGCCTTCGACCAAAATCGATGGGATTACGTCTATAATTTTCAGCCCGGCGGCGGAGAGCGGGAACAACGACGGATCTCCCTTTTCTTTAAAGACGACAAACTCGAGCATATCGAAGGGAATATCGTCTCTCATAAATTCACCGGAGACAATTTACCAAAGAATTTGGAACTCAGGCAGGAGCGTCGGCTTCCCAATCGGAGGTAACCGAAATGAAAAATTACGACGTCATTGTCATCGGCGCGGGCCCGGGCGGTTATGTAGCGGCCATTCGAGCCGCGCAACTGGGGTTGAAAACCGCCTGCGTGGACCGCTGGCTGGACGCCACCGGAAAACCATCCCCGGGCGGCACGTGCCTCAATGTGGGATGTATCCCTTCCAAGGCGCTTCTCGACAGTTCTCTCCATTACCACAATCTTACCCATCTCCTGCCCACTCATGGAATCAGGATAGGCGATGCCGGAATCGATATTGCCGCAATGCAAACGCGGAAGGAAAAAGTCATCAAGATGTTGACTACCGGCATAAAGGGACTGTTCAAAAAAAACAAAATAACCTGGTTTTCCGGTGAAGGGGCTTTCGTGTCCGGGAAGCGTATCGAGGTGTCCAACCACCAGAATGACGATAAAGAGATCATAGAGGGATCCAACATCATCATCGCCACCGGCTCCGCGCCCGTAGCGATTCCAGCTGCCGTCGTCGATAACCAATATATTGTCGATTCCACCGGCGCGTTGAATTTCCAAACCGTTCCCGAGCGTCTCGGCATCATTGGTGCCGGTGCTATCGGGCTGGAACTTGGCAGCGTATGGAACCGGCTCGGCTCGAACGTGGTGCTGCTGGAGGCCAAGGACGCATTTTTGCCCGAGGTTGATCACGACATCGCCAAAGAAGCCGGCAAGGCATTCAAAAGACAGGGGCTGGATATCCGGCTTGGTGCATTGGTGGAATCTACGAAAATCGACGAAAAAACAGGCAGCGTCACCGTTGTCTATCGGATCGGCGAAGAAATGCACACCATGGAAGTAGATAAATTGGTGGTGGCGTGTGGCCGACAACCCATCACATCGGGATTGGGGCTCGAACACATCGCTCTGGCAACGGATGCCCAGGGCCGCATTGAGGTGGACAGTCATTGCCACACGCCGATCGATGGCATCCATGCTATTGGCGATGTGATTCGTGGCCCGATGCTGGCCCATAAGGCTTCCGAAGAAGGGATAGCCGTCGCCGAACGAATCGCCGGCCAAAGATCACACGTAAACTACGAAGCCATCCCATGGGTTATCTATACCCATCCCGAGATTGCCTGGGCAGGTAAAACCGAAGCGGCGCTCGAAGCGGCGGGTATCCCGTTCCGAGTCGGCCGCTTCCCATTTCGCGCCCTCGGCCGTGCCCATGGTTCGGGAGAAACGGACGGGTTTGTCAAGATTCTTGGCCATGCAAAAACGGATCGACTGCTTGGCGCGCATTTGTTTGGCAATCACGCTTCGGAACTTGTCGCCGAGGTCGTTACCGCCATGGAGTTTTCGGCCTGCACGGAAGATATCGCGCGCATCATACATGCGCATCCGACACTTTCCGAGGGAATCCATGAGGCCGCACTGGCGGTAGAGGGAAGAGCGATTCATTTCTAAGGCGACCGGGGCAGGAAAAAATATATACCCGGATTGCGCGGCGCGCGGGGCATTCAATAAAAAAGGCGGCCTTGAAGGCCGCCTTTTTTATTTCCGACTGTTGCTTGCCGGTCTATTGCCGTTCAATCGCAATCGCAGTGGCTTCACCACCTGCGGCACAAAGCGCGGCGATACCGCGTTTCAGACCGAGTCTTTGCAGACCGTACGCCAATGTCACGATAATACGGCATCCGGATGATCCGACCGGATGACCCAGCGCACAGGCGCCACCGAGCACATTGACATTGTCGGCCGACAGATGATGGTCGTGCATGGCGATCATAGCGACGGCCGCAAAGGCCTCATTGATCTCCCAAAGATCCACATCCTTCGTCGTCCAGCCAAGCTTTGCCATGACATCCCGAATCGCAAACACGGGCGACGTCGTAAAAAGCTCCGGCACCTGGGAGAAGGTGGAGTGACCCATAATGGTAGCCAGGGGCGCGATACCGCGTTTTTCGGCCTCGGAGCGTTTCATCAGCACCATGGCTGACGCGCCATCGGAAATGGAGCTGGCGTTGGCTGCGGTGATTGTCCCATCCTTCCGGAAGGCAGGACCCAACGAACGGATCTTTTCCGGGGTAGCGGTGGGAGCCAGTGGCTGCTCATCGATATCCACAAGCATCTCTTTTCTGCCCTTTCTCACTCGAACCGGAATGATTTCCTTCTGGAATGAGCCGTCTTCGATGGCCTTCTTGGCGCGTTCCAGGGAACGCACGGCATAATCGTCCTGCATCTCGCGAGTGAACTGGTAGGATTCGGCGCTATCTTCGGCAAAGGAGCCCATCAGTTTGCCATCGTGTGTGGGATCTTCCAGGGCATCGTAGAACATATGGTCCTTCAACTCACCATGGCCCAGCCGATAGCCGGAGCGTCCCTTGAGCACCAGGTACGGCGCGTTGCTCATGCTCTCCATGCCACCGACGACATGGATGGCCGGGCCGCCGGTCTGGATGATGCAATCGGCCAACATAGCCGCCTTCATACCCGAGCTACACATCTTGTTGATGGTCGTGCAACCGGCCGATGCCGGAATGCCCGCGCCCAAAGACGCCTGACGGGCGGGTGCGCCCTGCTGACCGGCGGGCAACACCGTCCCCATGGTGACTTCCTGAATATCGTGGGGGGCGATCTCGGCCCGTTCGATGGCAGCGTGGATGGCATCTATGCCAAGGTGCGGAGCGCTTACGCTGGACAGACCACCATTCATGCCTCCCATGGGGGTGCGTGCGGCGCCAGCGATAACGGTAGGATCAGAAGAATTAGTCATTTTTATTGTTCCCCAGTCTTTGGTTTTGTGAGTTTTTTGCAATGGGCGAAATCTTAGAGCGTGTCTGAAAAATCCCCGGCCTACTGCGGCGGCCCCCCGAATTGTGGCCCGCTGCGTTGCGAAAGAGTCAAAAATCGAGTCATGTAGCTCGCTACACTCCCCGATTTTTTACCTTCCGCGCCTTGCGGGACCCCAATCGGGCTACCGCCTCGCGACGACCGGGTATTTTCAGACACGCTCT
>JABDQX010000101.1 GCA_013042035.1 Gammaproteobacteria bacterium | reverse complement strand
CCTTCGGGTTATGAGCCCGACGAGCTGCCTGACTGCTCCACCCCGCATCAAAGTTAAGCCGAGCATGATACAAGAGAACCGGATGCTTTTCAATGTCAACCTGTGTTTGCGTGTCTTGCATCCGAGCACTTTTCGCCTTGCTACGAACCCCTAAGCCGGACAGACTCCTAGTCAGAAGCTCTGAGAGGCTTTTCCGTGCAGGCAGCTTGATCGAAGCCGAGAGAATAAATTGAAGCTGGCATTTGCCCTTTATAAATATTTCCCATTTGGCGGTTTACAGCGTGACTTTCTACGCATTGCTGCCGCCTGCCACGAAAAAAACTGCAAAATACGCGTCTATACCTTTGATTGGAAAGGTGTTCTACCCCCCTGGATAGAGCTTTGCCTAGTCCCTAAAAAAGGGCTGACAAGTCAATCCGGAAATAAAAGATTTACTGATTGGATGATGCAACACAGGCGTCGGCATCCCGTGGATGCATTGATCGGTTTCAACAAGATGCCGGGATTGGATATTTACTATGCGGCCGATGGTTGCTATTTGTCCCGTTCGTATGACCTCCATGGCCGGCTTTATAGGTTAAGTGGGCGCCATAAGCATTTCGCACACTATGAACAAGCGGTTTTCGGAATCGATAGCAAGACCGAGATATTGATGATTTCCGAACAACAAAAACCGGTTTTCGAGTCTTACTATCGTACCCAATGCCATCGCTTTCATATGTTGCCGCCGGGTATTGCGAGGGAAAGAATCATGCCGGGCAATTCCGAGCAGGTAAGACGTGAATTTCGGAATGAGTTCGGTATCTCTGGGGAGGATCGATTACTATTAATGGTGGGTTCGGGTTTCAAGACAAAAGGTGTGGATCGGACTATCATGGCGCTTTCCAGCCTCCCTCGGGAATTCTATGAAAGAACCAGACTCTTTGTTGTTGGTCAGGACAATTCCGCCGGTATTCTGAAGCAGGCGAGGAAACTCAGGGTCCATGATCGATTCCATGTATTTCCCGGTCGAGACGATGTTTCGCGTTTCATGCAAGGCGCCGATATCTTTATCCATCCGGCCCGGCATGAGAATACGGGGACGGTGTTGCTGGAGGCAATAGTGGCGGGCCTGCCGGTGCTGACGACGGCTGTGTGTGGGTATGCGCGTTATGTCATTGATGCAAGGATGGGTATCGTGTTGGCCGAACCCTTCCGGCAGGAACGATTGAATCGGGCCTTGCTCGAAATGATGAGTGCCGATGATGAGCAAAAAGTCCGTTGGCGGGAAAACGGTAAAAAGTTCTCCCAGGCGGCGGATATTTACAGTATGCCGGAGGTGGCCGCACGGATGATTGTTTCGATTGTTGGAAGATTGCACGCTCAGACAATACCAGTGTTACCCACTTCGATGCCCGTTTTGTCGGAACTGTGAAAGATGGCCGGTGAGCATCTGTATCTGCGTGAGGAATTCAAAAGATTCTGGCAAAACAAGGATCCGTTTATCGAGGCCGGCAAAATACGGGGCAAGGTATTCAGAGAGCACAAAGCCAGAACAACGTTGTGTTTTGATCTCAATGGTAAGCGCTATTTTCTAAAGCTGCATAAAGGGATCGGCTGGAAGGAGATACTGAAAGATCTGTTCCAGTTGCGGTTGCCCGTGCTCGGAGCGGGAAATGAACAAAAAGCCGTTTTGGCGCTGACGGAAATCGGCGTCGGTACGATGTCCGTGGCCGCCTTTGGGGAAAAAGGTTTCAATCCCGCCAGGAAGCGTTCCTTCATTATTACCGATGCCATCGAGCCTGCCACTTCCCTGGAAGACGTTGCATTGCAATGGCGTGAGAATTCCCCTGTGCTAAAACAGAAGCGGGCGATATTTCGTCGGGTATGTGAGATGGCCCGTCTTATGCATGAGAACAATATCAACCACCGTGATTTTTATATCTGCCATTTTCTGTGGCGTGGCTATCCCGAGGGCGGATCCGATTCGGTACTGCTCGATTCCACACAACCCGATTTGGCGCTGATCGATTTACACCGCGCGCTGATTCATAAAAAATTACCTTACCGTTGGCGGGTCAAGGACCTGGCGGGTCTTTACTATTCCGTCATGGATGAAAAACCGACCAATGGGGATCGGTTTCGTTTCATTACCGCCTATAGCCGGAAAACATTACGCGCGGCCCTGACGGAGGACGCTACCCTGTGGGGTGAAGTGGAACGTAAAGCAAAAAAGCTCTATAAGAAAGACATCAGAAAAGGCATAAAGAAGCCGAGGATAAAGCAGTAAATGCGCCGAGTTTGCATAGAGCGTGTCTGAAAAATCCCCAGTCTACTGCGGCG
>JABDQX010000099.1 GCA_013042035.1 Gammaproteobacteria bacterium | reverse complement strand
GTTTTGAACCCCTTCATCGGAAAATCCAGATCGCGCTTCATAGGCTTAGTGAACCGTTTTGTTTAAACTTTCGGATTGTGGGGTGGCTCAAGGCCACATCCACCAAATGCCACTGAAATATTTGAATGAATGCCTGGATAAAGCAAAATGCTTGCCAACAAGCGTTCTGAGAAATTTCAGAAGGATAGGCAGACAGGAAGATCTGTTGGCTGTGTTATTTGCCACGAATATGTGGCAAATGCCGCAGTCGCATAGGATGGGCAAAGGGCCTTGCGCTGTGTCCGTATTCGTTTTCCCTTCATTGACAACACCATTTCTCTCGATTTACGCTCCCGTCCACAAGATCCACAAAAACAACGGGGTAGGGTGGAATAGGCGTGCGCCATCGACGTTTATGCGCGTACAGCGTGTTACCGCACGCCGTATTCCATTACGCGCGAAGATGAAACACGCGAAGTGGCAAAAAAACCGTATACTTTCACGGCCTCAGAGCGCGTGGGAACAAGAAAAAACAGAGGGAAAAGCATGCTTCAAACGACAGACGTGAAGCTCAGAAAAGATTTTGACCGCGAAGTGGATCGCTGCATCGACCATCACGAGGCGCTTACAGTAACGCGCGACAGGGGAGAAAACCTTGTCATTCTGGGCGAAACCGACTGGCGAGCCATTGAGGAAACGCTATATCTCAACCGGATTCCCGGACTCGTGGAAAGCATTCGGGAAGCCGCCTGTGAGCCGCTTTCGGAAGGTATGCGTTTGGAAGATGTAAACTGGTGAGCTGACAGTCTCGGGAGCCTCGCCCTCCCAAGCAGGCGGTAGGTAAGCAGTTACCTGCGTTGCCTGTTTTATGCACTCGACGCCGCGCGCAAAGCTGAATAGCCCGCGCAGGTTCGATTCTTTCGATTTTTCAACAAGCCTTCCTCGAACCGGGTTCATAGGAAATCACCTTAATCCTGTTCGTCAGCGTTTCCGGAATGGGTTTTTCATACACCCCTTATGCTTATTGAATTTTTCATCGTCGGTCTGTTCAGCACTACCCACTGCCTGATCATGTGCGGCCCTCTCATAGGGGGATTAACGATCAGCCTCCCTGTCCCAATCAGGAAACGGCAAGGGACCTTGTTCCGGTACGTGCTCATCTACAATACGGGCCGTATCCTGAGCTACGCCGTAGCGGGATTCCTGGCTGGAACCTTCGGCGAGGTTTTGACGCGGGTTTTTGACCTGGAGCGGGGATACGGCGGAACACTGATGGCAATCAACAGTCTATTCCTGGTTGGGATCGGGCTTTACATCGCCGGCTGGTTACCGGGCGTTGCCCTTTTGGAGCGGTTCGGCAGTGGCCTATGGCGAAGTCTCTCCCCCCTTGCCGAATCCTTGCTGCCGGTTAAATCCCAGGGAAAGGCCCTGATATTCGGTGTTGTCTGGGGTTGGTTTCCGTGTGGCCTGACCTATACGGTGCTTTTGTGGGCCATCACCACCGTGGATCCGGTAAAAGGCGCCCTGGCCATGGTGGCTTTCGGCCTTGGCACCTTTCCCGGTCTTCTCACGGCCAGTTTTCTTTCGGGCCGTCTGCTGGCCTTTCGCCGTTCCCCCTGGATAATGCGCGGGCTCGGGTTATCGATTATTCTATTGGCGATGATTGTGGGACTTCGGGATATGGCCCATGAGACCCACAAGAAAACCATGGACAGTAGTGCGGGGCATCGGATCGAACAAACACTGAAATGAGTGAATTACAAAGGCAACTTCTAGGAGAGTCTCCCGAGTTTCTCGTGGCGCTCCGAACAGCGGAACTCTTGGCCCCCACCGACGCCACGGTTCTTATCTCCGGCGAAAGCGGAACCGGCAAGGAACTCTTTGCCGAGCATATCCACCGCCAAAGCCGCCGGGCTCGGCGTCCCTGGGTTCCCGTCAACTGCGCCGCCCTTGCCGAGGGTCTGGTGGAAGCGGAGCTCTTCGGTCATGCCAAGGGCGCATTTACCGGCGCGCTGGAGCGCCGCATCGGCCGGGTCGGCGCGGCCGATGGCGGCACGCTGTTTCTGGACGAAATCTCCGAATTACCGCTTGGCCTCCAACCGAAATTGCTGCGGCTGTTGGAAAATGGTGAATGCCAGGTCGTTGGTGAACCGCACGCCAAACAAGTCGATGTCCGGATTATCGTCGCCACCAACCGAAACCTGCCGAAGATGGCTCGGGAAGGACATTTTCGCGCGGATCTGCTCTATCGGTTGTATGTGGTTCCCCTGGAGCTTCCGCCACTGCGGGAGCGAACCGGCGACGTACTTCTATTGATTCAGGCGTTTCTTAGCCATTTCGCCAAAAAAAATCACCGGGCACTGCCTCGAATCAGCAAACCCGCCCTGTCATGCCTCAATCGGCATCGATGGTCAGGGAATGTTCGGGAACTGCGCAACCTGTGTGAACGCCTGAGTATCCTGCACCCGGGAAAGACTATCGAATCCCAGGATCTCCCCCAGGAAATTCGGGCAGGGCGAGGGTCTCCTTTCACCAAGGACGACAGGCTTCTTACGCTACCGGAGGAGGGCATTGATCTTGCCCATCTGGAACAGAGCCTGCTCATCCAGGCCCTTAACAAGACATCGGGTAACAAGAGCCGCGCCGCTAAACTGTTGGGATTATCACGGGATACCTTTCTGTATCGCCTGAAAAAGCTGCCTGTCCCGGCGGCATGAAACCCAACGCTCAATCAACCGGTATTCCTCCGGTGCTTGAACACGGCATCGTGAACATGTTAGCGTTTCGCGCCAAGGCCGAAAG
>JABDQX010000061.1 GCA_013042035.1 Gammaproteobacteria bacterium | reverse complement strand
GCCGTATATATTCCGTATGCCCAGCCGTTGCAGGCGTTGCCGCGCCAGTTCATAGAGATCCGCGAGCCAGTGACCGGATCCCGCCGGGGAAAACGCCAGGGTAGCCTCCGGCTGCTCCCGGACAAAGGCAGTGCGCACCTCGTCGCCAACCTCGAACGCCGTCGGACCGATGGCCGGCCCAAGCCAAACCAGTAAATCCGCGGAATTCGCCTCCAGTGCCTTGACGGTGGCCTCGAGCACGCCACCAACAAGCCCGCGCCAGCCGGCATGGGCGGCCCCGACGCGGCTGCCCTGTTTATCGCAAAACAGCACCGGCAGGCAATCGGCGGTGAGCACCGCGCACACGTGGTTCGGTTTTTTGGCGATACTGGCATCCTCCGCCCCGTTGGCAATGCACTCGTGGTGAGTGTGCGGCGTCAAATCGGCGACGGCGTTGCCGTGCACCTGATTGATCCAATGGGGCGCCGTCGGCAGATCGAGCCTTTGCATCAGAATTGCCCGGTTGGCCGCCACGGCATCGGCGGCATCGCCCACGTGAATCGCCAGATTCAGACTATCCCAGGGTGGTTTGCTTACCCCCCCAAAACGGGTGGTTGTATAGGCGCGCACGTTGACCGGCGCGGGCCAGTTGGGTTCGATAAATGTTACAGTGTCCATAATCTTGTTCCGCAGAATCATACGATTTTAGCCGGCATCGACAACTCATCAGGAAAACACCCATGAACAACCCATCATCCAACATCGATGAACTAAAAAAATATTACGGCGCCATCCTCAAGGGAAGCGACGATCTAAAAACCAGTGCCTGTTGTTCCACGGATGAAGGCCTGTCACCGGCAATAAAGGCCGCCCTGGCCAATATCAATGATAGCGTCATCAGCCATTTTTACGGCTGTGGGTCGCCGTTGCCGCCGCTGTTGGAAGGCCGCACGGTGCTCGATCTCGGCTGTGGTTCCGGGCGGGATGTTTATCTCGCCGCGCAACTGGCAGGCCCCGGAGGCTATGTCATCGGCGTGGATATGACCGACGAACAGATCAAGATTGCCCGTGACAATCAAGTTTGGCACATGGCCCGTTTCGGTTATATCCGGCCCAACGTGGATTTTCGCCAGGGTTACATGGAAGAGCTCGCGGCATTGGGGATCGAGGACAATTCCATCGATGTGGTGATCTCCAATTGCGTCCTGAATCTCTCCCTCAATAAGCGCGCGGTCTTTGGCGAGATCTTCCGGGTATTGAAGCCCGGTGGCGAGCTTTTCTTCTCCGATGTCTTCTCCGGGCGCCGGGTGCCCGAGAAATTCCATTCCGATCCCCTGCTCCACGGGGAATGTCTGGCCGGTGCCATGTATCTGGAAGACTTCCGGCGTCTGCTGCGGGATCTCGGCTGTTCGGATTACCGGATAACCAGCGCCCGCCCCATCGAGCTGGACAATCCCGAAGTCGAAAAAACCATCGGCATGGTGGATTTCCACTCCCTCACCATCCGGGCCTTCAAACTACCGGATCTCGAGGATCGGTGCGAGGACTATGGACAACTGGCCACCTACCACGGCGCGATCCCGGATTGGCCCCATTACTTCGATCTGGATGAGTATCATCGTTTCATCACCGGCAAACCCACCCTGGTCTGCGGAAATACCGCCAGCATCATCGAGCAGAGCCGTTATCGCGATTACTTTACCGTGCAAGGTGACCGCTCGACCCATTTTGGCCCCTTCGAATGCGCCTGCGCACCGTCTGTTTCCAGCGTTACCGACGGGGAATGGGCCGACAATGCAGCGACCGGTGGTGGTGAAAGTGGCGGGTGTTGTTGCTAAACGGTAAATATATTGTAGGGGCAGGCCCCCGTGCCTGCCCTCTTACAGGCCCCCGTGCCTGCCCTATTCAAAGGCCCCTGCCCTCTTGCCACCACACCTGAAACAAAAACCGACAGGTGGCTTCTCAATCATAATCCGGCGTTCTTCGGGAATGCTCATCCTTCCCATGCGTCCCCCCGGATGGCCTGGGCTTTTTACCGACAGGCTCCTAGTGCCACGTTCCACCTTATTTTATGCGTTCAGCGAGGCAAAAAGTGGTTAGATGCAAGGCGCGCAAGTGCAGACATAGTGACCTCTTTCAAACTTGCGCAACGCAGCAGGTGGCCGCTTTTTGCCTCGCCCGAAGGGAGCCCTATAAACAC
>JABDQX010000055.1 GCA_013042035.1 Gammaproteobacteria bacterium | reverse complement strand
ACGTAAGGCAGCGAGGCAAAAGGCTCTTGGAATCCCTACTTCGGCTTTTCCTCACCCAGCAACCTGGAATCCAATAAGAGCCTAAAAGTAATCTATCGGCTAACAAGTGAATTTAGTCCATGATGTTTTCCAGTAACAATTTCTTCTCCCGAATAATCCATGGCAATCCGACCGGGCCGGATGCAGATTCGGATTCCATGCGTAGCCGTCTCCCCATATCGGGCAAGGGTACTTTCCCTCACGGCATTCATCCCCCGGCATTCAAAGCTCAAACATATAGTAAGAATATTCGACGGCTATCCTTTGCGCCGGAGATGATTCTTCCCTTGTCTCAGCATTTTGGCGCGCCTTCCAAACCTGTTGTTCGTCAGGGGCAGGAAGTTACGCGTGGTGATCTCATTGCCGAAGCCGATGGCTTTATGTCGGTGCCTCTGCATGCGCCGGCTACAGGGGTTATAAAAAAGATCGGTCTGATGCCGACGGCCAGAGGCCCAAAGACCGAAGCGATTGTGTTGAAGGTCCATAAAGGTGCGAACCAAATGGTTTTGCATGAGTCGCAGCAGGACGTCAACAACATGGTGCCAAGCGAGATCGTAAAAGCTGTTCAAAACACAGGGATGGTCGGGCTTGGTGGGGCCAGCTTTCCTACGCATGTGAAGATGTCCGTGCCAAAAGGCCACAAGATCGATACCGTGATGGTCAACGGTTGTGAGTGTGAGCCTTATCTTACTACCGACCATCGAGTTATGTTGGAAAACTCGTTGAATCTGTTTGCTGGCATTCGCCTTACCATGAGGGCGGTCGGTGCAGCGCGTGCTGTTATTGGCATTGAAGATAACAAACAAGATGCTATTGAGACATTGCGCGCCGCTTGTCCCGATGATGGTTCTATTACCGTCGAAGAAATGAAAACCAAGTACCCTCAAGGTGCGGAAAAGATGATGCTGAAAGCCTTGCTGGGACGGGAAGTTCCGTCGGGGGGATTTCCATCGGCAGTGGGTGTGAGTGTCTACAACGTGGCCACGCTGGCGCAATTGGGGGCCTTGTTACCTCGCGGGCGTGGGCTTATTGAGCGCGTGATAACCGTCACGGGTCCGGGTATTGAAAAGCCGGGGAATTATTTGGTGGCGTTGGGTACCCCATTGGGATTCTTGTTGGAGAACCTGGGTTACCAAGGGAGTGCTAGCCATATTATTCTTGGTGGCCCCATGATGGGTGTTTCCGTATCTTCAATGGATGTACCGATTACCAAAGGTGTATCAGGTATCTTGGTGCTGACAGAAGAAGAAGAGGCGGCTCAGATCCCCAAGCAGGTTTGGCCTTGTATCAAATGCGCGGAATGCGTGAAGGCATGTCCCATCCATCTGAATCCATCTCACCTTGGTATGCTTGCTGCTCAGCGCTATTATCAAACGATGCAAGACGATTTCCACTTGAACGATTGCTTCGAGTGTGGATGTTGCAGTTATGTGTGTCCGGCTGGTATTCCGTTGGTACAGTATTTCCGTATTGCTAAGGCATTGAACCGGGAAGCTGCGGCATCAGAGAAGGCAAATTAGGCATAATAGGAAATTAAACCCATGGCAGAAAACGCACCAGCTGTAGAATTGCGCACTTCGCCACATATTCGTAACGCGTCTAGCGTCGATCAGATTATGCGCAATGTAGTGTACGCATTGCTTCCGGTGTGTGCATTTGCGGTATATCAGTTCGGGATCAGTGCGCTTGCACTGATTTTAATGACTACGCTCGCTTGTGTCCTTACGGAACAAATGTTTTGTTGGTTCTCTGAGAAGCCAGGGACTATCAATGACAATAGTGCTGTAGTCAGTGGTATGTTGCTAGGACTGACATTACCACCGGGATTCCCTTTATGGATGGCGGCTGTCGCGGGTTTCATCGCTATTGCCTTGGGTAAAGTGATATTTGGCGGGATTGGTTTCAACGTGTTTAACCCTGCATTGGTAGGAAGAGCGTTTGTCCAAGCCGCCTTTCCGGTAGCCATTACTACCTGGACCCCCGCGTTTGCGCCAGGGCGTTTTGTCGAATTTATTCCCTCCACGTGGACTTTTCCTTTTGCTGCCCCCGCTCCAGTTGCGGACTGGGTCAAGCAAACATCCCTGGTAATCCAAGAAACCTCCCCTAATGTAGATGCTTTTACTGGGGCTACGGCTCTGGCACTTCAGAAATTCCAGCAAGTTACTACGGATGTTGGGGACATGTTCCTGGGTTTCAGTGCAGGTTCCGCAGGTGAGACATCCGCATTGTTGATTCTTGTGTGCGGGGGGTATCTTGTCTTCCGAAAAATGTTGGATTGGCGTATTCCCGCAGCCGTGTTGTTGGGCGCGTTTGTGAGTGCCGGTTTTTTCTTTTTGCTGGACGCTGAACAATATCCGGATCCTTTCTTTGTTTTATTTTCCGGTGGACTGATGTTGGGCGCCGTATTTATGGCTTCTGATATGGTCGCTTCCCCGGTTACCCCCGTGGGTATATGGGTATACGGGATTTTGATTGGTTTTATTACGGTGATCATTCGGTTGTTTGGGGGATTGTCGGAAGGCGTTATGTACGCCATTTTGTTTGGCAATGCCGCATCTCCGCTTATTGAAGCGGTAACGCAACCTCGTGTGTATGGAACAGGGCGACAACGAAAGGCGGAGTCATGAACGAAGAGGTAAAACTAGAGGAAAAGAAGCAGCCTGAGGAAGAAGTGCTCTCTAATGAGTCGCAAAAGCTCGGTGATGAAGGCTCTACGGATGAAAAGGCTCCTTCCCCTGATATGCCATCAATGCCCCCTACTGCGCCTATGATTATAGTGCTGGGGCTTATTGCCATGCTTTCCGGTGTTCTGGTTGTTCTTGTTTACGAGTATACCGCTCCGATCATTGCGGAAAAGGAACGCTTGGCCTTGGAAGCGGCTGTTTTCCAGGTAATACCTGGCGTGGATACGGAAACCGCGAAACAAATCAGTTTTTCGTTGACTGCTGCCGATGGATTAGTGGCGGTTAATGAGGAAACAACTCAACCTGCAAATCTTCACGCGGTCTACGATTCTTCCAATGCTCTGTTGGGCATTGCGATGGAGGGTGCTGCCCAAGGTTATCAGGATATCGTCAAAACGTTGTTTGGTTATGATGTTGATAGCCAGAAAATAGTGGGTATGACGATTCTGAAAAGTGTCGATACCCCCGGTCTTGGGGACAAAAAGACGGTAGAGAAGAACAAAAAGTTCATGGCCAACTTTCAGGCGTTGGACGTAAGTCTGAAAGAGGATAAGAGCGCCCTTGAGAATCTTATCAAAACCGTCAAGCATGGAGCGAAAACCAAGCCGTGGCAGGTGGATGCCATGTCGGGTGCTACCATCACGTCTCGTGCTATTGCTAAAGGCATGGTTGCGACCACCTCCAAGTTGTTACCCTTATTGGCCAAACAGTTACCTGCGCTCCGTTCTGCGGCAACACAGGTTTCTTCGGCAAAAACAGCACAAACAAAGGTGAAGAACTAATGGCAACTCTTCCCACTCAGCAAAAGCCCATTACCATGGATACCTTTCTCAGTGGTATTTGGAAAGAAAATCCGGTGTTTATCATGCTCCTTGGCCTGTGTCCGGCCTTGGCTGTCACAAACACGACCTTCAACGCTATCGGTATGGGAGCGGCGACGCTC
>JABDQX010000049.1 GCA_013042035.1 Gammaproteobacteria bacterium | reverse complement strand
GCGGAGGATGTGGCGCCGCCGCAGTAGATTGGGGATTTTTCAGACACGCTCTTAGTCATCCTTGCGCAGACTTTGCTCCTCCTCGAATTGCTGTAATCTGGCCTCCATTCGTGAATTCTGATAGTAATCCCGGTTCGGCAGCTTCAGGGCCATGCGCAATTGGCGAATCGCCATATTCAATTGACCATCCAGGTAATAATGCTCCGCGAGAGCGGCTTTTGCCTCTACTTCCTTGCCCGTCCGGGAAAACGCCATTGCCAATAACTTTTGCAGAGCCGAATCACCGGTTAGCGCACTTTCCCGGCGATCCAGCAGCGCGACGACCTTTTCAGGTTTGTCGGCATTAAGCAGTGCCCGCGCGTAACCCAGGGTCAGGAGCCTGCTCTCCGGATAGAGCAAAAGCGCATCGGCATAGCGCCGAATGGCTTTATGGACATGCCCGGTGGCAAACTCGATATCGGCCAGTCGTGCCCGAAACGCGACCTGATCCGGCTCTGTTTCCAGTAACTTCATAATTTCCGTTTTCGCACGCTTCCAATCACCCGCGGCCATCGACGCCAACACCAACCCGTACCGGGCGCCCATGCGATTGCGATATTTTCCGTTTCTGAGCGCATCATCGAAATACTTCACCGACTGTCTTGGGTCTTTTTCCATCATCACCGTCAGATGCGCCCGGACCAAATGATACGCCAGACTATCGGTGTGTTGGCGATAAGGATATTGCTCGGCCCGGTTGCGTGAGTCGGCGATACGCGATACCGTCACCGGGTGAGTGGACAGGAATTCCGGGGGCTCGCTATAGTATCGATGGGCGGTTTGCATACGCTCGAAAAAATTCGGCATGGCCCTTGGATCGAACCCGGCCGCGAACAGCGTTCCGATTCCCAGCCGATCCGCCTCTTCTTCATGGGCGCGCGTGAAATCGATCTGCTTTTGCACGCTGCCGGCGGCAACTGCCGTCATCGCAGCCTGACCGGCCTGACCGCTTTGAGTGCCGACGATAATCGCCGCCAGAATCCCGGCCATTGCCAATGGATGCATGGCATCGGCCAGTTGTATGGAACGCGCTGCATGGTGTTGGCTGATATGGGCAATTTCGTGAGCCAGAACCGCCGCCAGATCACTTTCCGAGTCGGTAGCCAGAATGAGCCCGGCATTGATGCCGATGAACCCGCCCGGGACGGCGAAGGCATTGATGGCGGGATCCTTGACGACAAAAAATGTAAAACCTGTCTTCGATGCCACAGGGGCTGCCCTTTTGCTGTTCCGCCGTTCGCTGTGCGAAGCCAGGCGATACCCCAGGCTGTTCAGGTAGTCGGATACCTCCGGTTTATCGACCACGGATATTTTGGCGCGGACCTCGCGCATAAAGGCTTCGCCGAGCCGCTGTTCGTCCGCGGCGGACAGGACTGTCTCGGAAGAATCCCCCATGTCGGGAAGCATGATATCCATGGGCTCTTCCCCAATGTGGTATTCCCGAGCCAGACACGGTAACGTCGTCATGAACACCAGCGCGAGCAGTATCATTTTGCTTTGCAACGTTATGTGGACTCGGAAACCGCGTTTCCGGATGCCGCTTCGCTTTGCGGGGCAAGTTGTTTGTATTTTCATAGTAACCGGACTTCCTTTTACTATCAGTACCGCGCCTCATTATCCTTCCGATGCGAAGCAAAAGCATTATGCAAACCGCAAAAAACAACCAACCACGTAGTGTCGCCATCATTGGTGGCGGCATCAGCGGGCTTGCCACGGCCTTTTTCATCAGTCGGCGCTTTCCCGGCGTTCACGTGGCGATCTTTGAAAAAGCGCCACGCCTCGGCGGGACCATGCAAAGCGAATATCGGGATGATTTCCTGTTCGAGGCCGGTCCCAATGGTTTTCTCTCGAATCGCGTGGAAACCCTGGATTTGGTAAAAGAAAGTGGCGCCGAGTCGCTTTTATTGCGCAGCAGCGATGCCGCGCGTATTCGCTACGTTTTTACCGACAGGCTATGGCGCCTGCCGGATACGCCGCCTGCTTTTATCCGCACCGGACTGCTTTCACCACGAGACAAGCTGCGGGTGCTCGGCGAGGTATTCGTCCCACCCAAAAAGGACAATGAAGACGAAAGCCTGCGTGCATTCGGTTACCGCAGACTCGGGCGCCGCTTTACCGATATTTTTCTGGATGCCATGTCTGCCGGTATTTATGCCTCGACACCGGATAGGCTTTCTGTCAATGCCGCGTTCCCCGCCGTCGTGAAACTGGAGAAGGATCATGGTGGTCTTTTCCGGGGCATGATGAAAAAAAAGAAAAAGCAGGCGGGACCGGGGGGGGTATTGATGAGTTTTCGCGGTGGTGTCGGCGCCTTTGCCAATCATCTGGCCGAGCATTTGGCGAAGACCTTATCGGTGGAATGTCATGTGGGCGCCCCGGTAACGCAGCTTGCCCGCACGGCTTCCGGCTACCGTCTCACGGTAAAGGGTGCTGAGACAGAATTCGAGGCCGACAGCGTCATCCTGGCGACCCCGGCCTTTGTTAGCGCGGAACTCATGGCCCCCATGGACCGGGAAATCGCCGATAAATTACACGCTATTTCCTATTCGCCGATTGCCGTCGTCGGTTTCGGATACCAGCGGTTGGCGCATCCCCTGGATGGCTTCGGTTTGTTGACGACAACCCAGGCAAAACAGCGGATCCTGGGCGTACTGTGGGATAGCGCGATCTTCCCGGGTCGGGCGAATGCACCCCATAAATCGGTGCGTGTCCTCATCGGCGGGCAGCGCAACCCGGAATTCGCGCTCGGTGATGAATCGGCGCTTGTGGACATCGCGCGCGAAGGCATCCGAAACACCATGGACGTCGATGATGAGCCTTCTACTGTGTTCGTCAAGCGCTGGGAGCGCGGTATCCCCAATTATCCGGTCGGGCACCTTGCCAATGCCCGGGAGATCCATGCGCGGATCGGGAAATATCCCGGTCTTTATCTCAACTCCAACGCCTATTTCGGCATCGGGATCAACGATTGCGTGATCAATAGCCTTGCGTGTGCCCGGAAGTGGGGAGAGGATTTTTATGAATGAAACGTATAGTGGCATTTGTCTCGTGGAAGCGAGAATCCGCAATTTCCGCTCTTTGCGCAAGGTCGATATCTCCTTCGACGATCTGACGGTGTTGATCGGCGAGAATAACTCCGGGAAGACCAGCCTATTGGAGGCGCTATTCGCGGCCATTGGCGCGGGGCGTCGGATGATCGAACCCGACGATCTATTCCTGGCTGTCGGGGAATCCAAGCCACCAAAGGATCGGGAAATAGTCATCGATCTGCTTTTCAGGCCGGTGGATAAGGACGGGAATTCGGATCAGTTCCCGCAAGGTTCTCCTTGGACCGCGTTGTGGGGTACCGGGATCTCGCCGGACGATGATGGCAATGAGTTTCTTGCCCTCCGCACCTGGACAAGCTGGAATAATGGCAAGGGAGAGTATGTAACGGAACGGAAATTCCTGGTTGACTGGCCCGATACCGATAATTCGGAGAATGCCAAGCTAAACTTAAACTCCGGCTATGTAACCCCGGCGCAGTTGGAACCCATCGCCCTCTATCTGATGGATGCCAAACGGGATATCC
>JABDQX010000047.1 GCA_013042035.1 Gammaproteobacteria bacterium | reverse complement strand
GTAACGGCCCTCCATGTCGGCGTCACCAGCGAACCACTGGGTATAGTCGTTGATACCTTGGCGAGTCCCGCCCTGTGCATCGGGGCCTTCCTTACCGCGGGCGGTAACGCCATCGCTGTATTCCCCTGTCGCGATCCCCGTCATGTTCGTGGGGATGTCTACCAGTACCCAGTGATAGAAATCGATGCGCGGCAAATCGCCGGGGACGATCCGCCCTTCTTGGTTTACATCGTCCGGTTTGCTGGGGACATCGGGATCGTGGCAAATCAACACCAAGGATTTTGTGCCGCCGGGCAGGTCGCTCCACGATAGGGACGGATTCTTATTGCCGCCCAGGGTTACGTGCTCTTTGGGATCGGGAATACAAAAGGCAAACTCTCCGGGTATCGGCTGATTGTTGTTGAAATTCTGGCAATTGAGTTTCATTTTGCATCTCCTCGAAGTGATTTTTTCAGCGCTTTGAACGGCAAGCCCCGTGGATTTTGATGCTGAAAAGCGTACCATGAGCCATGTAGATAACAAAAGCTTTAGAGCGTGTCCGAAAAATCCCCGATCTACTGCGGCGGCCCCCGAATTGTGACCCGCTGCGTTGCGAAAGAGTGAGAAATCGCGTCATGTAGCTCGCTACACTCCCCGATTTATCTCCTTCCGCGCCTTGCGGGACCCCAATCGGGCTACCGCCTCGCGACGACCCGGAATTTTCAGACACCCTCTAACTGTGTTAAAAATGCGCTCAAGATGCTCATTTAGCTCCATTTCAACAGCTCCCTGACAAACGGTATGGTCGCCAGTCTCTTTTCTGTCAATGTGGCTTCATCAATCGTGTCCAACAACACAAACAGCGAGTGCATATCCCGATGGCAACGACGCAAAAGGAAAGCGACAACTTCATCGGAAAGCGTGAATCCTCGCTCCTTGGCACGGTATTTTAGCGCCATGCGCTTGCCATCATCATCAAGTGGATGGAGCCTCAACACAAGAGCCGCTGTCAGCCGGGATTCAAGATCCCGCAATGAAAAACCCGTCCCGGCGGGGTTGTGCTCTCCGGCAACAAGCACTCCGGTACCCCTGGCCTCCAACAAGTTGTATAAATAAAAAAGGGTATCCTCTCGCTCCCGATTCCCCGCCAGGGTATCCATGTCATCGATACAGATGAGATCCGCCTGCTGAAACCCGCTCGGGGTATTTTCCTCAAGCGAACCGGCCGCCCGGCACGAAAGGTATACCGCTTTTCTGTTTTGTCGCACAGCTTCCCGACAAACGGCTCTTAGCAGATGCGTTTTACCCGTACCGCTTTGCCCCCATAAACAGACAACCCGCTCGCCCACGCCACCGGCGATATCACCGAGCGCCGCCCTGGCCTCTCGATTGGAACCGGTAATAAAATTCGCGAAAGATGGATCGCTTGGTAGGCCGAGGGGAAGTGGTATCTGCTTCGAACGCGATGACATTACGGCAAGAGCCGAAAGGCAAACTCACCATCAGTGCTCATTGTTCCGGTCAGCGTCTTCCCGGCGTCGACCATTCTTGCAAACTCGGTTTCACTGCCAGACATCGACAGACGGAAGGACAGCCGGTTTTGCGTCGCCTGGGTCACGTAGACTTTTGTTTCCGAATCCAAACCCTCAAGATAGCGTAGTGTTCTGGCATAGTCGGCAATGGTATCGATCCCGGAAACCGTCAGCCGCACCTGGGAAAAGGCCATATCCGCGATATTTTCTCCTCCCGCGCCGCCCGTTCGATCCACTAAAAAATCGATAGCCTCATTAATCCCTCGCCGCAATACCTCATCGGGTTCATTCGCCGATGTTCTCCACCGGTTATCGGAAATCGATGCTCCCTCGAGAAACGACCAATAGGCCTCCCAGCGGGTAGTGGATGTACCGGATACCTGCCCCACCAACACAGCGTCCGCCGCATATCGTTCCGAGGCGGCGAGGATCCGCTCACGGGATCCATCCCACACATCGCTCCCATCGATACGGGAAAGATCATCCAGATCAAGCAGCGGCAACATAATGGGTATACCCCGTTTGGCCGCCTCATCATACAACGCGCCCGACAACTCACCATGGTTGTTGGCGCCGAGCAAAATGTCTTCCGTCTCTCCTTTTAGCACAAGCCAGATCAACACCGAGGGCTTGGTGCCTCCCCGTACCGAAAAATTGGCCGATCGCAAAAGTTCATCTATGGCGCCGACGTCGAATCTGGCCCAAAATATGAGATCAGGGGGAGACGATTCGGGCGATCCGGATGGCGCTTCGGTTCGGTACAGGAACTGCTGTACATATCGATCCGGGTGTTCGAGGGCCTCATCCATCGCGGTTTGATCAGACCATTCCCGCTGACCGGTAATTTTTTCAATGACCTGCCGCAGCGCTGCCTGCAACGCCTTTTCCTGGTCACTCTTATCGCTGACGGCCACCCTTGCTTCGTACAGTCCGTTCGCTTGGGCCGAATGGGCAGTATCAGCGATACTCATGAAGGTTATGCCAACAAAAAACAGCCCGACAAGGGAAGCAAATGCAAAACTCGGACTGTAACTTTGCCTAACCGGTTGATTGATAAGATCAGTCAAGGTGACTCCGATAATGTGCATGTAAGGACTCGAACAAAGCGGTGGCTTCCGAATCCGCTTGCAAGGCAGCAAGGATGGCAGCGGTAACGGGCGCAGCGCCAAAGGATTCCACCTGTCGGTTTACTTCCAGGGAAAAGTCGCCATCGGACGGATTCGGCATCTGTTCCGCGCGGGGCGGCCCCAGATTATCGAGTGCGGCAACAAGACGCGCCTTGCGTTCCGCAAAGGATAGTCCGGAGAGATCTTTCGGATCCAGTGCAGAGCCGATAAACCAATCCTGACCGGCAACCCCCCTGGGTAATAGTGGGGGTAATAGTGGGGATAATTCGGGATAATCTTGATTATCCATTTCCGAAACAGGTAACGCACCACTAAAACGCACCGGAATAATGGGAATCCCCGCATCAATGGCCGCGTTCGGTAACATGCCGGCGGGAACTTGCATCAGAAATGCGCCTTCTCCCTTGACCGGATTCGCCGAACTCATCCCGCCATCCTGATCGGGTTCATTGAGGGCGAGCAGAGAAGGCGCCAGCGTATTGTCCGGCAATGATGCCAGCAAAGCGACGAGCGATTTACGTATCGCGGCGGCAGGGTTTTCACCAGTCCCCTCGCTCGCGGAAACACTGTCCCCTTTCGAGTCCGATGGATTGGCCAGTACCGTAACGGGCGAGCCAACCAGTTCGGCCATCAGAAGATTGAAGAGAACCGATTCAATGCCGACCTGACGGTTTCCGAGGAAAAGAACCGGTTTCCCCCGACAGGCGGCCAATCCTTCCGGATCCACGATCACCACCCGTCGAACGAAGCGGCGGCCGAGGGCGAACAAAACCGTTTCCAGGGGTGTTTCCTCGGGAAAACCATCCGCCTTCAGGTGCTCGCGCCACCAGGAACGCGCGCTGGACAGATCCAATGACTCGGAACAACCGGTAACCGTCACCCGATCCCCCTCGATCTCCACCACGGGATACATCGTGTTGAAGGGGAGTTGCGGCGCGGTAACGGCATGGCCATCGTATCGAAATACCGACGGATGGAGGGCCATTTGCGCCGACAGGTGTTCCCGAACCGCAATGCTCTCCGTGAGTTCCGGGAGCGGTTTCCAGGTATCGTAAACGGTCTCCAGGGTGCCGGGGAGCCAGTTGGAGGTGGCCACATCGCCCTGGGACAACGTAGTGCCTTCCTTGGTGGAGACCGACAGGCGCACTCCCGGCACGAAGCGGCGATCCTCCAGGAAGGGGCGACGCACCCGATAATCCATGCTCAACAATCGTCCCAACGGCAGGAGAAATTCCCACAATTCCATGGCGAGCCAGGGCGTTCCATCGGGATTATCCAAACGAATAAGAAAACGAGCGGCATTGTCCTTCAGCTCCATGGCGCTGATCAGAGCTCGCACCGATCCTGCCGTGGGCGTGGGGCTATAGAGACGCAACCAGGGAATACGCTGAGGATAGGCCACCTGATCTCTCGGCACATTGGGAAACCACTGCACCAGTCGATCGTGAGGCATGGCGTGGGTTATACCATCGAGCAGTGTCGGATGCAGCAACCCCACGGGCATTCCCTTTCGGTGTCCGGCATCAAGAAATGCCTCGGCGCCGTGGGCTCCCATCTTCAAGGCAGTCAGGAGTTGGAAACGCGGTCCGTGGAACAGTCGATCGTAGGGAAAGGCTATTGTTTCCATCCCCTCATCGGCGAATTGAGTGGTAAATTGAGGCGGCGCTTCCGGTTTCCCTCCCAGAATCACCATGGAGCGGGCCACGGTCTGTCCATTGCTGCGGAGCACCACCAATACCGCTTCCTCGTCCTCTTGGGGCCGGTAGCCCGGCATCGGTTTTATCTCCCAGGATAACGCGAGCGTTCCATCGCGATCGGGGACAGCCCAGCGGAAAGCACGAACATCGCGTATTTCACTCACGGTTTTATGGGATTGCCCGGCGGTAGCGGCCTGGGCCATCAGATCCACGAATTCCATCATGGGCATGGACGCTACGGTGTGCGTCGGACAATGATCCCACAGCCAGGGTGCGTTCTCCCGGGTGAAGAGCCACTCACCTTGGGTAGGATTCTCCTTGTCCAACCTGCCCGTATCCTCTCGATCCGGACTTTCGGACGCGGAAGATACGATCCGCATACCCAGCCCTTCCACCTGATAGATGCAAAGCCCATCCACCCAAAGGTAGCCTTCCCCGATTGCGAGAATCCCCGCCTCTTCGTGTTCGATGCGCACGAGATGCATGGTAATCACGACATCTCGGTTGGTGGGTAGCACCTGGCCCCGATATTTCCAGGCCATGGGTTGATCACCCGTCACCGTCCGGAAACGGCCTTGGGGAACCGCTTTATCCAAGTCCTTGGCCAACATCAGGCACTGGAGCGCTTGGAGCATGGCCTCGATACCCAGGGAACCCGGCTGTACGGGGTCTTGAAAGAAATGCGCCTTGAAATACCAAGCTTCCGGGTCTATCTGCTGGCGGGTGCGCAGGAATCCCAGGCCATTTTTGCCCCCGTTCGGTTGAAAATCGGTAATCTCATCGATCATGCGCAATCTGGAATCGGGCAGGTGGCTCGATCCCGAGAAGAAACGGGCAGGCGTATCGGCGAGATCTACATAAAAGTCGGAAGGGGCGGCAAATAACGCCTGTTCTTTTTCATCGGCGGTAAGTCCCGCCTGTTCCGCCATGGATTCGGGAGTAAAAAAGCCAAAAGAGGTATCAAAAGAGAGAACAAGATTGTCCCCCAGAAAGCTATCCACGTGAAAAAAGACCAGCACCATGGAGCCCATCTTGGAAAAATCGGTAAAGCCCACCTCGATTCGCAGCGCACCGGCATCCGGCGCAACTTCCCGGTATAGGGTAAGTTTCCCGCCGTCCAGATTGCGAAAAACAAGATTCTCCTCACGCTGTCTTGGAAAGCCCTTGTAAAAGGAAAACCAACCGCAGGGTTGCAACATGGTTTCCATAAGAACACAAAACGGCATGACCGGATGGCTATTTTCCTGGAAATACCAGACATTCGGAGGAATCGTATAGGTGACGCTGAGCTGCCCACCTTTGTCGAATGTCCCTGATGGCACAGAAACCGAATCGATGCTGCTCACGAAATGGTAGGGAGGACCGGGCATCCTCGCCATTCGACGATGAGGTGCATTAAATGATCGGTAGTCTTCCCCCAAGGCATCGGAAGGCATTCCCCAGGCACAGGCCAACAACGCCGCATAGTCTCCCCGGATCTGTTCGTCACTGCGAACATAATGGACTGCGGGAGGGTCCGCGAGGAGATCGCGACGCTCACCGAGAAGCCAGTCGGGAACCAAAACCACACCAAAATAACGGCAAAGAAATACCTTAATACCGTCGCAATGGCAAAGCACGGTACCGAACAGACGAGGTTCGGGGCCATCTTCCACCGATTCCACGAACAGCTCATAGGTCAAATGGCGGCTCTTCGGTGTTACCTGTCCACGACAGACGAATGTGTAGGGTTTTTCTGTTACGGGTTCGAAACGCCAACCATCCCGGTTGATGGTGAATCCCAGTGCGGCCATGTAGAAGGCCATGGCCTGCAACGCCGCATCAGCCATCAATGTCCCCGGCATACAGGGGTCGTTTTTGAAGTGTCCCGAAAAATACCAGTCATCGGCGCTGACCGGTGTTTCGGCACACAGATATCCCCGCCCCCAGGGACCGCCCTCGGGATCGAAGGCGGTTATTTCCCGTAGCAGTTGCAAGCGCCCCTTGGGGATAGTGGGGGTGCGCTGGTGGGCGGCCGTCAGGCGAAATCCCTCTCCGAAACATCGCCAGGGATTACCCCGCACAAAATTTTCCACTTCCTCGGCGGAGAAACGGCGTTTGGTGGTAAGACAAGGCGGCGGATCCATGCGAAAATCGGTCGCGGGCTCGTCTTCCTCGGCAGACCACAACGCGCCCGCAGAATTATCCAATTCCTCGTCATTAAAAAAGCCTGCCTGGGCGCTTCGCACCGAAAGACGCAGCTTGCCGTCGATGTAGCAATCGTAATGGAAGAAAAATAATCGGATATCGCCCTGACGGGCATGACCATCCACGCGGATATCAAAGGTAAGAGTATCTCCGGGTCGAGGAAGCCCGCCTTCATGAAAAGTTAACTGGCTTCCCAGCAGACGGTAGACCCGCTCGCCTCGGTTGAGAAAATCAGCCCCCAACCAAGAGATGAGCAGCAGATCCGCTTGACCGGATTCCATCATGATGCCCGGCGGCATGACGCCGTGATGCAGATACCATGAATCGGTACGAACATCCGTTTCGGTGATGATGGAGCCCAGTCCCATGGTGCCCGGTTCTCCTCTGATCTCCATGACCCGGTCGGCCAGCAGCAGTGGGGGTTCCGGCATCCGTACCTGACGGGCGTATTGGTCCTGTTTTTCGAACAGGGGACCGAACACCGATGAGATACGCCCACTGGCCAACGTTTCCAGATCTCGGCGGCTGAATTGGGGTTCGGTTTTGGTCGGCATCTTCGATTGTACGGATGCCGGGGGCTTTTGCCTTGGAGCTGGGGCGATATCC
>JABDQX010000044.1 GCA_013042035.1 Gammaproteobacteria bacterium | reverse complement strand
GAGCTACATGACGCGATTTTTGACTCTTTCGCAACGCAGCGGGCCACAGTTCGGGGGCCGCCGCAGTAGACTGGGGATTTTTAAGACACGCTCTAAGGACGGTTACTCCTGTTCATCCTTGTGAAAGGCGAGGTTCGTGAGATCGTCCAGAAACGCGGGGAGCATGATATTCAGGTGGGTTTTCAACTGATGGGATATATCCCGTGTCACGCCCTTGAGCGCTTCTTCCACGCGCGACTGTACAATGATCTCGATCTCATCGGTCAGCCGCCCGACAAGTGATTGGAAGGCTTCGCTGTCACTGTCAGGTAATACGAAACGCTCCCGCTCTTCGTCATCGAACAACGAGCGATAGTCCGGTGCCATGCCCGAGGAATTGCTCCTTCTTCGTCGTATATTTTCGGCACTGGTGCCGCCGAGAAGCCCTTCCAGTGCGCTCAATGCCTGATGCAGTCCTTCCTGCCCATCTTGGGGGGAGGCCTCCTGTGGGAGATCGGTAGTCGTTGGGTTTTCGTTCATGTTGATTTCGAGCTGTGTGCAAATTTAAAGATGATGTGTGTGCAGAGTGCAACCCTTTTCCCGGTACAGGCGATAGCGTTGCCGGCTTGACTCCCGATCCTCGGTGCTGCCCGAGACGATCTCCACGATCCGTTCGCAACCGGTCAGGAATGGGAGTGGCCCATCGCCCAGATTGACAACGACATCCAGCGCCCTTTCCGGGTTCGCACCGGTACCCACCAATACAGGATAATTATCGTCATCGGTGGCATCATCGGCGGCATTATTGGCGTGCACGGTGTGCGGGACGAAACCTTCGGCCCGAAACGTCCACAGCAGATCGTCCATTTTGGTGGCCGTAAACTTGGCGCCGGTGTGCACGAACACGCGATGACCGCTTTTCCAAGCCTTCTCCGTAATCCGGCACGCCATGTGCGAAACATCGGCGGCATCGGGCGTGTCCAATACGTAAAAATCGACCCGGGGGGACATATTCAGGCAGCACTCCGATCGATTAAATACTGTGTAAGCAGCGCTACCGGACGGCCGGTCGCGCCCTTTTTCTTACCGGAGAAAGCGGAAACCCCGGCGATATCGAGATGCGCCCAATGGTAGTCATCGGCAAAACGCGACAGGAAACAGGCAGCGGTGATCACGCCGCCATACCGTCCGCCAATATTGGCGATGTCGGCAAAATTGCTCTTGAGTTGATCCTGATACTCTTCCCACAATGGCAACGGCCAGACACGGTCGATGCTCCCGTTACCGGCCCTTAGCAATTCGGTCACCATGGGTTCATGATTACTGAGCAGCCCGGCGGCATGGGCGCCCAAGGCAATCCGGCAGGCACCGGTCAGTGTTGCAATGTCGATAACGATCTCCGGATCGAATCGCTTGGCATAGGTCAGGGCATCGCAGAGGATCAGGCGGCCTTCGGCATCGGTATTCAGGATTTCCACGGTTTGTCCCGACAAGGTGGTGACGATATCACCGGGTTTGACGGCATTGCCGCCGGGGAGGTTTTCCGTGGCCGGGACGATGCCCACAATGTTGATGGGCAGTGAAAGCGCTACGGCGGCATGCAACGCGCCGAGCACGCTTGCCGCGCCGCACATATCGAACTTCATCTCATCCATGGCGGCACCCGGTTTGAGGGAGATCCCGCCCGAATCGAAGGTAATCCCCTTGCCTACCAGTACGACGGGTTTGTCGTTTTCCCCGCCTCCCTTGTATTCGATGGTGATGAGTTTCGCGGGCTCCCGGCTTCCCCTGGCTACCGCCAGCAACGCCCCCATGCCGAGTTTTTCCATATCCACCTTTTCCAGAACCTTCACCGTAACGGATTTCCGATCCTTGGCCAGTGTTTTTGCCCGGTCCGCCAGATACGTGGGGGTGCAGACATTCCCTGGCAGATCGCCGAGCTCCCGGGCAAATTCAACGCCATCGGCAATAGCAATCCCTTGGTGCATCATCGCATCGAACAGCGCCGGATCCTGATCGTCCGGGATATCGATCAGAACCTCCTTGAGTTTGAGCGAATTCTTTTTACTTTGCAGCCGATCGGATCGGTAGCCGGTATATCGCGCGGCCTCCACGACCTGCCGGGCCTGCCAGTGATGTGTTCTGTCCGGGGTTTTGATTTCAGGTAAAAAAACCGCACAATCCTCGGCGCCCGTGCGGTGTAGCGCCTCGAAGGCCTTCAAAACGGTATTTCGATAGCGCACGCCATTGCATTCATTTTCCCTGCCGAATCCCACCAGCAACACGCGATCGGCCGCGATACCGGGTACTTGGTGGAGCAGCAGAATCTGTTCCAGCTCACCCTTGAAGTCGCCACTTTCCAGAATCCGGCCGATGGCGCCGCCGGTCGCGGAATCCACCGCCCGCGCCGTCCCGGAAAGCGTGCGCGATTCGGTCACCCCTAGGACAAAACATCCACTGGGTTGCTGTTTGAAATCCTGTGTGAAGTCAATGTTTTTTATCCTAAAATCCATAAAAATACCTTGTTCTGCCTTTCTTGATTTCAATCTTAAGGCGATTGTCGGAAATCGCCTAGTTTCAATAGATCCAAGTGTATTCGGTTTGGCCGCGTCTCGCAAAAAAGCGCAACCCACAGGGAATATCGAAAAGCATGGCACAGCGGCGTTGCGAAAGAGTGAGAAATCGCGTCATGTAGCTCGCCACACTCCCCGATTTCGCACCGATCGCGCCTTGCGGGACCGCAATCGGGCTACCGTCATCGCGATGACCGGGAATTTTCAGACAGGCTCTAAGATCATAAATTGCCTTACGGCGAGGTTCGATGGCAATGGTTTGGTATACTATCATCTTCATCAGCCTCTTTTGAGGACAAACTCATCACCTATCGATTCTTTATTCCGGCATGGACGTAGCGCAAAACCCATTGGATTCCGATACGGTAAAGAAGATCGTCGAGGCCGCGTTACTGGCATCGGATCGGCCTTTGAGCGTAGAGGAACTGACAGGGTTATTCAGGGAGCCTTCCGGGGATTTGGCCGGACAGCAGTCCCCGATGGAGGGGGAATCTTCCCTCGCCCCTGGAGATCGTCCGAATCGCCAAATGATAAAAGCGGCGCTAGCGGCCCTGGAACAGGACTGTGAGT
>JABDQX010000042.1 GCA_013042035.1 Gammaproteobacteria bacterium | reverse complement strand
CCACACCACGATGGTCAACGGTCTTGGGGTTCTGGGCTGGGGCGTGGGCGGCATTGAGGCCGAAGCTGCCATGCTCGGCCAGCCCATCAGCATGTTGATCCCACAGGTAGTGGGTTGCCGATTGACCGGGCAACTACCGGAAGGGAGCACTGCCACGGATCTGATCCTCACCCTGGTAAAAATGCTGCGCGCCCACGGCGTCGTGGGCAAATTCGTCGAGTTCTTCGGCGACGGCCTCGATCATCTACCGCTTGCCGACCGGGCCACCATCGCCAATATGGCGCCTGAATACGGGGCAACCTGCGGCATTTTCCCCATCGACGTCGAGACCCTGCGCTATCTGGCGTTGAGTGGACGAACACCCGCCACCATCGCCCTTGTGGAAGCCTATGCCAGGGAACAGGGGCTGTTCCGGGAATCCGGCGCACCGATGGTCCACCCGGATATCCAATACAGTGATGTGCTCGCGCTGGATCTCGGCACGGTACAACCGAGTCTGGCAGGTCCCCAACGGCCACAAGACCGGATCCCGCTGCGTGACGCAAAGGCGACGTTTAGAAAGGCGCTTCACCCAACGTCGACGGACGACGATCGTCAACAGGCGCCGGAAATGAATTCGGCAACCATTATCCACGAAGGAAATTCCCATACCATTGAGGATGGCGCGGTGATCATCGCCGCCATCACCTCGTGCACCAACACCTCGAATCCCGAGGTCATGATCGGTGCCGGGCTCCTTGCCAAGAAGGCCGTCAACAAAGGCCTTACGACAAAACCGTGGGTCAAGACGAGTCTTGCGCCAGGGTCCCTGGTGGTCACCGATTATCTACGCGCGGCGGGCCTTTTGCCGCACCTGGAGGCGCTAGGCTTTCACGTCGTCGGATACGGCTGCACGACTTGCATCGGCAATTCCGGGCCACTGCCACCGGCCGTTGCCGAGGGCATCCGCACCGGAAACCTGGCTGCGTGTTCGGTTCTGTCCGGCAACCGCAACTTTGAGGGCCGTATCCATGCCGATGCCAAGATGAATTTCCTCGCATCCCCTCCGCTTGTGGTGGCCTATGCCCTGGCGGGCACCATGGACATCGATCTCTACAACGAACCCCTCGGTGTCGATGGTGACGGCAGCCCGGTATTCTTGCGGGATATCTGGCCGAGCCGCCGGGAGATCCTCGATGCCATCGCAACCCACGTTACAACGGATCTGTTTACATCCAGCTACCGGAACGCCTTCCTGGGAGATAAGCGCTGGCAAGCGATTTCCGCCCCGGCAACCGAACAATTCTCCTGGGATGAATCGTCCACCTACATCCGGCATCCCCCCTATTTCCAGGGAATGCGCCAGGAACCGGACGATCTCGAACCCATCCGAGGGGCGCGGGTGCTTGCCCTGCTCGGAGACAGCGTCACAACCGACCATATCTCACCGGCCGGAAACATCAAAAGCGACAGTCCCGCGGGGCAATATCTGCGGGAACACGGCGTCGAACCCGATGACTTCAACTCCTACGGTTCACGCAGGGGCAACCACGAGGTCATGATGCGCGGGACCTTCGCCAACATTCGGCTGCGCAATCGTCTGGTCCCCGGAACCGAGGGCGGCTGGAGCGTGCATGGACCAACGGGCGAACAAATGCCCATCTATGATGCCGCCATGCGTTATCAGGCGGAAAAAACACCGCTCATCGTCATCGCGGGCAAGGAATACGGCAGTGGTTCCTCACGGGATTGGGCCGCCAAGGGGACCCGGCTGCTGGGGGTCAGGGCCGTACTTGCCGAGAGCTTCGAACGCATTCACCGATCGAATCTCGTTGGCATGGGAATTCTCCCGCTACAGTTCATGGAAGAACAAAGCGCCGACGCGCTGAGATTGACAGGATTTGAGGTCTACGATCTGGATGAGCCGATCTCCGGTGCGAGAGAAATCACCATCACGGTGACCCCACCGCAAGGCACCCCATGGCAATTTACGGCCAGGATACGCATCGACACCCCCAAGGAATGGGAATACTACCGGCATAGCGGGATTTTGCCGTATGTGTTGAGGGAGCTGGCGGGAAAGAAAAGCGAAGGGTGAATCAAATACGGTTGTAGGGGCAGGCCCCTGTGCCTGCCCTCTTAATTTGCACCCGAAA
>JABDQX010000036.1 GCA_013042035.1 Gammaproteobacteria bacterium | reverse complement strand
GGATATCCCTATCCAGTTGAATTTATTCGATAATTTAACCGGACACTAGTGATCTCAACGATATACATTTTCTGATGAGGGTACCTGGCGTTTTGATTTCTTATATCTGCGAGTAGATTTCCCCTCTCAATCCGATTGATTATGTCCCAGAATCCAACCCCGCGCTCACGTTTGAGCCAATCGTCTTTCTCAGCGCTCCACGTGTAGAGCTTTTTCATAATTCTACTTTACGCAGATAATGCATTGATAAGCAACTGTGCTATTTCCACGTCAATGTGCCCAAAAAACAGGTCCTAGAATTACGCCCCGCGAAGCGGGGACCGTCGCAAAGACCCAAAATCACTCCAGATTTTCGATCCGGCTCTGCTGTGACAACAGCATCTCATCGTGCGCCCGCCCGGCCGCCATCATGGGGTAAACGTTCTCCATGGAATCGGTAATGAATTCCATGAACACCAGGCGATCTTCCATGGCCAGCGCTTCCCGGAGCGCGCCTTCCACATCGGCGGGTTTTTCGATGTGCATGCCCACGTGACCGTAGCTTTCCACGAGTTTCACGAAATCCGGCAGGGACTCCAGGTAAGATTGCGAGTAGCGGTTATCGTAGAAAAACTCCTGCCACTGGCGAATCATACCGAGATAACGGTTATTGAGACTGATGATCTTGATGGGTAGATTGTGTTGCTTGGCGGTGGATAGCTCCTGAATACACATCTGGATGCTGCCATCGCCGGTGACGCAAACCACCGTCTCATCCGGATAGGCGAATTTGACGCCGAGCGCCGCCGGCATACCGAATCCCATGGTGCCAAGCCCCCCGGAGTTGATCCAGCGGCGCGGTTTGGCAAATTTGTAGTACTGCGCCGTCCACATCTGGTGTTGCCCCACATCGGAGGTCACGAAGGCTTCGCCCTTGGTAATCTCGTAGAGCTTTTCCAGGACGTACTGGGGTTTGATGACGGTGTCCGAGTGTTCGTATCGCAGGGATTCAACGGAGCGCCATTTTTCTATCTGGCGCCACCAGGCCTCGAGCGCCTCCGGGTTCGGTCTTCGTTCGGATTTTTGAAGCTGGTTCACGAATTCCGTCAACACACTGGCAACGGAGCCCACGATGGGTACATCCACCCGAACATTCTTGGCGATGGAGGACGGATCGATATCCACATGGACGATCCTGGCATAGGGGCAGAAGCTTTCCAGATCGCCGGTAATCCTGTCGTCGAAACGCGCGCCGATGGCGATCAACACGTCACATTCATGCATGGCCATGTTGGCCTCATAGGTGCCGTGCATGCCTAACATGCCGAGAAATTGCGGATCCGTTCCCGGAAAGGCCCCAAGCCCCATGAGGGTATTGGTGATGGGCACGCCCAGAAGACGGGCAAATGTCGTCAGAAGTTCGGCGGCATTATCGAGCACCACGCCGCCACCGGTGTAGAGCATGGGCCGTTCGGCGGACACAATCAGATCCAAGGCGCGGCGAATCTGGCCGATATGTCCGGTTACCACGGGATTGTAGGAGCGCATCTTCACCGTCGCCGGATACTGATAATCCGTTGCCTCCGCCGTGATGTCTTTCGGAATGTCCACCACCACGGGGCCGGGTCGGCCGGTGGTGGCGACATGGAAAGCCTTTTTCAGGGTCGAGGCGAGCTCGCCGATATCCTGAACCAGAAAGTTGTGCTTCACGCAGGGCCGTGTAATGCCCACGCAATCGACTTCCTGGAAGGCATCGTTACCGATGAGGTTTCTTGCTACCTGACCGGAGATGACCACCAAGGGAACGGAATCCATATACGCCGTAGCGATGCCGGTAACCGCATTGGTTACTCCCGGTCCCGAAGTGACCACGGCAACACCGGGTTTACCCGTGGCGCGCGCAAAACCATCCGCCATGTGCGTGGCACCCTGTTCGTGGCGCACGAGGATATGTTTGACATGGTTCTGTTGGTACAGCGCATCGTATAGGTGCAAAACCGAACCACCCGGATAGCCGAAAACGTATTCCACGCCTTCGTCCTTCAGGAATTGAACGATGATCTGAGCACCGGTCAAGTGCATGTTTTTATATCTCCTTGAGCTTATCTTTTTCCACCAGCGCATACGCGGAGTGGTTGTGAATGGACTCGAAATTTTCCGATTCGACGATATAGGCATCGATTCGATCATCCCTATTCAATATCTGGGCCACATCCCGAACCATGTCCTCGACGAACTTCGGATGATCGAAGGCCCGTTCCGTGACGAATTTTTCATCCGGCCGCTTCAGAAGTCCATAAACCTGGGACGATGCCTGATTTTCCACGAGATCGATGATTTCCTCGATCCACACGAAGCTACGGGTGCGCACCTCGAGTGTTACATGGGAGCGCTGGTTATGCGCGCCATATGCCGAGATCTCTTTTGAACAAGGGCAAAGACTGGTAACGGGAACGATGACCTTGATATACATGGCGGACTTGCCATCCTCGAGCTTTCCGGTGAGCGTTATCTCATAATCCATGAGGCTCTTGACTTTACTTACCGGCGCCGTCTTGTTGACAAAGTAGGGAAATACCATCGCTATCTGACCGGATTTGGCGTCCAGGGTCTGGGTCATCTCGAAGAGCATTCGCATAAAGGATTCGACCGTGATCTCATATTCATGGTCATTGAGGATCTCGACGAACCTCGACATGTGTGTCCCCTTGAAGTTATGGGGAAGATTGACATACATGTTGAAGGTGGCGATGGTATGTTGGACCGTATTTGCACGGTCGCGCACCTGTACCGGGTGTCGTATTCCTTTTATTCCAACCTGCTGAATAGGGATCTGGCGCAGATCCGGACTGCCCTGCACGTCGGCGATAACACAAGACTCCGATGCCTCCGTCTCTATAATATTGGCGTTGTTTGTCCTAACGCTTTGGGTCATGACGTATTATTCTCCTGAGCTGTATGTAAAACCCATCTTGCACTCCCTAGAAGCCTGTCCGACCTAGGATGAATCGGCTGCGATCCCCATAAGCCGGACAGACGCCTGGCACAATCCGCGTTTCACATTTGCTTGTCTTGGTAACGCACACACGCGCGTTCGGTTTCCCACAACGTAACGGCGCTCACCCGAACCCGCCCGTCACCGAGAATGCGGGAGATACCTTGAAACAGGTATGCCGCAATATTTTCCGCCGTGGGGTTTATTTTATCAAAGGGCGGGATTTCGTTTAGATGGTGGTGATCCAGTTCCCGAATAACGGATTGGGCCGCCTCTTTTATTATCTTGAAATCGATACCCATGCCGAATTCGTCCAACACTGCCGTGGTGATCTCCACCTCGACTTTCCAGTTGTGTCCGTGCAGCCTACGACAATCTCCCGAGTAGCCGCGCAGGGAATGGGCGGCGGCAAAATCGGTGATGACTCTTAGGGTATAGTTCCCGGCCATTCAACTTACACGGCTGATAATGTAGTTGGAGATCCAACGCAACGGATCGGCGATATCATCCAATCCGTCAAGGCTGGCAATGGCCTGTTCGTGAAACTCTCCCGCCATCCGCTTGGCTTCACGCAGCCCAAGAAGAGAGGGATAGGTGGCCTTCTGATGGGCTTCATCGGATCCGCGTTGTTTACCCATGATTTCGGTATCACCCTCCACATTCAGAATGTCATCACGGATCTGAAACGCAAGGCCGATGCACTTTGCGTAATGGTCCAGTTTATCGAGCAGTTCCCTGTCGACCCCAGGCCTGGCGAGTCCACCAATCCGCACGCTGGCGCGGATCAATGCGCCTGTCTTGTGTATATGCAGATTCTCCAGCTCGGCCAGATTCAGGGTTTTGGTTTCCGATTCCAGATCCAATGCCTGTCCTCCGGCCATCCCCCGGGATCCGCTGGCAAGGGCCAGGGTACGCAGCATTTCGACCTTTTGGTTCGGATCGGCTTCTCCTTCAACCGCTTGGCGCAAGAGGACATGAAAGGCCAGCGATTGCAGGGCGTCGCCGGCCAGAATAGCAGTTGCCTCGTCGAACCGGCGGTGACAGGTAGGCTGCCCACGACGCAGATCATCGTCGTCCATGGCAGGCAGATCATCGTGGACCAACGAATAGGCATGAATCAATTCAACGGCGCAAGCCGGCCCATCCAATACCTCCGGCAAGGCGCCCACCACGTTGCCCGCGCAATAGACGAGAATCGCGCGAACCCGTTTTCCGCCGCCCAACACGCAATAGCGCATGGCTTCGTGCAACTGCGTTGGTTGAATGTCCGCAAAAGGCAAACATGCATCCAATTGCCGATTGACCCGCGAGCGATATTGCTCGATCAGGTCGGGAATAGCGTGACTCGATATATCGTCAGAGCTGTATGCAAAACTCATATTGCGCTCCCGACCGTGTTGAGAATGTGCTCAAAACGCGCATTTATTCCATATAAACACCGCTTTTTCGCCCATTTCCGCCTTACCATGGGGCACAACCACAACCCGTGTTTTGCATTTGCCTCGTTATTTTTGCCTTTCACAAAGCGTCCTCAAAAGAGCCCCCCAAAGGGCTTTCAACAGAATCCGCAAAAGACTCTATTTCAAGTTTTTCCTCTTTCTCCGTCAGAATGCGCACACGCTGTTCGGCCTCATCAATAGCCTTCTGGCATATTTTGCTCAAGTAAATCCCTCGTTCGAAGTTTTCCAGCGTCTCTTCCAGCGTCAGCTCACCTTGTTCCATGTGGACGACGAGGCGCTCCAGATCGGCAAGGGACTGCTCGAAGTTCGGTTTGTTTTCAGGCGGCTCATTTCGGGATTTGCTTCCGCCGGAGGCGGAAACCTTTTTTTTAGAGGCAGTCATGGCATCGATACTTAGCAAAAACCATTGCAAGAAGAATAGGTTACTGTACCGGATAGGTTACCGTATCGCATAAAATGTATCCAAACAGGTAATTTTTCCTTTGGTACCTTACGGTGCCAAGGGAAAAATTATCTCAGTTCCACCTCGAATCGCATCTCCTGTCCACTGGTGGATTCATCGGCCAACCGATCGGCCCGATAGATATCCACGGACACCCGGTCTCCGGGGCGCTTATCCCAGAGCGCCAGCTTGATATCAGCCATCGTTTCGATGGCGCGCCCGTCGATTCGCACCATGCGATCACCTTCTTTCACACCTACCGCCCCAGCCGCGCTCCGTGGGGCAAGGGAGGCTACCCGTACACCTTCAGCGTCTGTTCCGAGCATGACACCCAGCATCCCCGGTGGGGGAAGCGCCCGGTTACCGGAAACCAAAAGAAAATCCGCGATATTGTCCGCATCGGCCGGGACGGATTCAATATCATCGGCAACACTATGAATAGGCAAAATAATCGCCGTATCAACGGAGATCCTTCGCCGCACACGATCAGGGATCCCGTCACCATGGGCCAAATGGCCACTGCCCGCCAATACGACAAGTGTTCGCTCAGGGTGCTCGGCAACATACCCTGCCGCCCGCTCCGCCATGCTCTCATCCCACAGGAGCTGCACATCCACGAACCGTTCAAAAGCCGCCGCTTCCCGGCCCGCCTGTGAATCGGCGCCGTGCGGGTTCGGTTGTTTATCGACACCATGCATACCCACTGCATTTTGCATGGTTTTTTTCGCGCCGGCGTCGCCCGTGTGTGGGTTATCTACCGCAGTAGACTTTGGATGCTGTCGAAAGATTTCGCGTAAACGTTCTTCGTAGTTTTTATTGGTTCTATCCACCGATTGTGGAACCTGCGCCAATTCTACAGCAGTTAACCCGTCCCATCCCACCTTGGATACCCTTTTAACGATCTCGCTGGAGATATTCAGGGCAATGATGGGGATATTCCGATCCCGCGCAAAATGCACGATGGGTTGGTAAAGACGCCAGTCATATCGCCAGCGATCATAATATCC
>JABDQX010000028.1 GCA_013042035.1 Gammaproteobacteria bacterium | reverse complement strand
CCCGTGCATCAACGGCCTTATAACGCAGTAATGGCATGATTTCAGGGCCTGTTTGGTTTAAAAAGCGGGGAATCGAGGCGTATACTTCGTAAATCGAGGCGTACTTCGTAAAAGGTAATGAGATGCACAGCAATACGGATAAACGCGGATATTCTATCGCCCGCTTCTCTTGCATTGTAAGAGCCACCTTTTTCGTGGCCATGGCCATGCCGGCCCTGAGCGCTGATGAAAACCTTTCTCCGGCTGTCGATGCGCCCGAACATGTCGATCGGCTTCTGGAGCCGCCGAAAATGGATTTCGGCATCGATGCCGACGGCAGCAAAAAATCACGCGTGGCGGAACTTCCGCCAGCTCATGTCATCATCGATGCCGTCAGCGAGGAATTCCGTAAACAAACCGGAAGTAAACCACGAACCGAGGATATTGTCGGCGCGCTCAATCGATCCACGATCGGTCTTGTCTATGACCACAAGTATCGACTGGCGGAACGGGTCGCCCAGGCAGCCCTGGATCTGGCGGAACGGGCACTGGGAAACGAGCATCCCAATACCCTCGTCAGTATCAACAATCTTGCCAGTCTCCACAGCCTCCAGGGGCGTTTCGATGCGGCCGAACCCCTCCTGAAACGGGCATTGAAAACCAGCAAAAAAGTACTGGGCGAAGAACATCCCAATACCCTCACCAGCATCAATGCCCTTGCCTTCCTGTATGAGGCACGGGGTCGCCATGATGCCGCGGAACCCCTTCTGGCGCGCATCCTGGAGATTCGCGAGCGCACACTGGGAAACGGCCATGCCGATACCCGGCGCAGCGTCGATAACCTCGCCAATCTGTATCTTGCCCAAGGCCGTTACCGGGAGGCCGAAGCCCTCCATGCCCGCGCCTCGCGCACCAATCGGGAAGTGCTCGGTGAGAAACATTTGGAAACCAGGACAACACAGCTTGCCCTGGCGATTACCCACATCAACAACCGAGAGTTTACCCGGGCATTGCAGCTATTGTGGCCGATAAACATACACTTGCGGGAAGTTATTGACGCTCTGTCCGCCAACGACCGGGAAGAGACGGCCCATCAGGGATGGTTGCTGCTCCAATCCGGCCTCCATGATGTGATATTCAGTCTGGCCATGATGGATTTGCCGGCGGATGTCCAACCGGACGCCCAGCGACTGGCCGCAGGTATCTTGCTCAGTCCCAATCAACCGGTGGGGGAGGGCGATGATATCATCGCGCATCTGGCGCGCATCGATAATGAACAATCATGGGAGGGTGTTCGCGCTGCCATAGGAGAAATCCCGCTGCGGTTTTCTCGGTTTAAGTACACCTACCGGGATCGGTCGGCAGCCCGTGGTATCGATTGGTCGCAAGTAGCGGTTGCTCTGCCACCGGATTCCGCGCTCCTCTTATCGCGGGCTTTCCATCCCATCGATCTCGATACCCGCAAAGCCGAAAAACAACACTGGTTGGGACTGGTGATCTCGGCAGGGCAGGGGGGAGATGACGTAGAAATGATCTTCGAAGACCTGGGATCCGAGGCATCCGTCGAGTCGAGCCGCGCCGAGCCGGAATCCGGCGTACCCGCCCCGGAACAGGCCACCGCAAAGTTTCACGCGGCCCTGTCCAGATACCGGTATATTCACGTTGTGTTGGACGTTACGGTTGAACACAGCGATTGAGCATCAACCCGGAGCCGCCGTGATGCGATTCGAAAAAATCACGCCAACGCCCTTTCCACCGTCCGTACAATCCCGTCGGCCAGACGCTCCACCTGTTCCTGTTCCCGGCCTTCGACCATAACCCGCACCAGGGGCTCCGTGCCCGAAAGCCGCAGCGAAACCCGGCCTGTTTCGGCCAATTCCAATTCGGCGGCGTGAACGCTTTCACGGACCTCGGGAAGCGCCGTTATATCGCTCTGCCGGGTCAGGCGAACATTTCTGAGTACCTGAGGATATTTGGTGATGTCCTGTTTGAAGTCGTGGAGCGTTCGGTCGAATTGCTTGAGAGCGGACAGAACCTGTAGGGCGGAGACGATACCATCGCCCGTGGAGGCCCGATCCAGGCAAATGATATGTCCTGATGC
>JABDQX010000098.1 GCA_013042035.1 Gammaproteobacteria bacterium | reverse complement strand
GCGCAGTTGCTGGCGGATTTGGCGCGGTGTGTCGCCTTGCAGAACGCCTTTGCGGTCGCGTCCCGAGGCATCCAGAGCCAGGTATTCGAATGCGGCCATAGGAATTTATCTCGATAATTGCTGTTTCAACAGAACTGCATTCTGGAAGAGTCTGTTTGCTCGGATCATGTCAAATGAGCCTTCAGGGTATTTTCGGAAATCAAGCATAGATTTCCAAAATCAAGGTTGATCTAGGGCGCCTTTAGCGCTACTTTTACTGCAAATGGATTGGGAGTTCCCGATCGGCGAAGGGGTGTGGTGGAAACCGCGCCCTTTCTGCTTTTCAGGGGAAGGTTTTCAATCCATACTCTTCCAATTTCCCTCCATCATCGCACCAAAATTTTTTCTCCAACACCTCATAGGCGCGATTTTTCTGTTGCGGGTTGAGCAGGTGTCGGCCTATGGGGTGACAAACCAGATCGGCCAGTTGCAGACCGGGAAGGTTTTGCTTTTTGTCCACGAATACGACCTCGAACGGTAGCCAGTGACCAAAGGCGTTGCCCCCATCGCAGATGCGGCGGAACACCAGCTCCAGGTCGGCAGATACACAAATCAGGACACTCGGATTTCGCGTTCGGATTGATGGCTGCGAGCAGGCTCAAGCGCGGCAAAATCACAACCTCAACCTCCCCACCCAATCCTGAGACAGATTCCCCAGATACAGATAACCATCATGTTCCTGAACCGATGTAATTTCCTTTACATGCGTTCCATCCGCGTCATGCAGGCTTCGCACAATGCCTCCTTGCTCATTCAGAGCCAGGACAAGACCGTAGGATTGGGGCTTCGGCAGGAGAAATTCCGGTAGCTTTGCCAGCAGATTTTTCAGGAACGGTTTGGGATGCAGGTTATCGACGAGCGCCTTGCGAGGCGCGGGGATAGCGAGCCAGAAGGTACCCCGCCGATTGGCCGAGATACCATCGGGAAAGCCTGGCAGGTTATCGATGAATATCTCATGAGTACCGGCTTTTTCCCCCTTCAGCCAGTATCGGACGACCCGATAGCGATAGGTCTCATTGACTACCACAAAGTCTTCGTTTTGGGAGAGCGCCACGCCGTTGGCAAAATAGAGATCCCGCAATAATACCTTGGTTTCTTTCGTGTCCGGATTGTACGACAGGAGCCGTCCATGGGGCTTTGCTTCGAGCAGATCGAGTTTATATTCCGGCCGATGGAATCTGCTGCTCGCATCGGTGAAATAGATGATGCCCTGGGAATCGATATCGAGATCATTCGTTAAGAAGAACGGTACGCCTTCGGCCTCTGTCGATAGCGTTGTAATGTTCCCCTGGGGATCGATGGAGAGCAAACCCTTCCAGGCATCGCAGACAATAAGGTTTCCATGACGATCGAAATGCAGTCCAAGGGGGCGCCCGAGAGTTTGCGCGAAGGTTTCGACCGTGCCGTCTTTTGTAAGGCGGATGATCTTCCCATCCTGGGTCCCTCCGTAAATGTGCCCTTTGTCATCCACGTCGATATCCTCGGGACCGTACACAAGACCTTTTGCGAGTATTTCCGCCTGTTTCAAATCATCGTTGGGTGTCAGCGCGCCCGTTAATGCCGGTGGTGTTTTGGGATGATAAGAAACTGAATCGACAGGACTCGGTACGATAACGAAAAGGAGAATGCACACCACCAGAAAAAACAAAAAACCGTAAAGATACTTCATTTCTTTCCCTTTGTTTTTCTGCGCAATTGATAACGCGCTACCGCACGATTATGCTCGATCAGGGTTGCCGAGAACTGATGGCCACCATTCCCCTTTGCCACAAAGTAGAGTGCTTTTCCATCCGCCGGATGTAATGCCGCGTGGATCGCGGCCTCCCCCGGCATGGCAATGGGGGTCGGCGGAAGGGCGCGTATGGTATAGGTATTGTAAGGTGTTGGACGCGTTAGATCGGCGCGTCGGATATTCCCGGTAAAAGCCGCGCCCATGCCATAGATCACGGTGGGGTCGCTTTGAAGGCGCATCCCCCGTTTCAAGCGGCGCACGAAAACCCCGGCGACTTGGGTTCTCTCCTCGGGTTTCCCGGTCTCTTTTTCGACAATGGAGGCCATAATCAGAGCCTCGTCGGGTGTATCGTAGGGCAAACCTTCGGCCTTTTGCGCCCATTGAGCCGAAAGCTTCCGCGCCATGGTGGCGTAGGCCCGTTTCAGGAAGGCGATATCAGTAGTGTCGTGGGGGAAATGATAGGTATCGGGATAGAAACGGCCTTCGGGATGCTGCCCGGAAAAACCGATGCGCTCCATGATGACGGCATTCGCCGAATCCTCTTCCAGGGTGTGAAGCAGGTGCCCGTTGGCCCGCACCGCAGCCATCAGCTCCGTGAAATTCCAACCCTCGACGACGGTCAGGGTTCGTTGCACCACCTTTCCCCGAACCAGCTTGCCGAGCAGCCGCCTTGGTGTCAGCCCGGGTTCAAGCTCGTACTCCCCCGCCTTGATTTTGCTGGCAAGCCCTTGCCAACGGGCCTCCCA
>JABDQX010000022.1 GCA_013042035.1 Gammaproteobacteria bacterium | reverse complement strand
ACAAAGATCCTGGAAGATATCCGATGCGCGAATCAAGGCCCAGCCCCTTTGGCCTTGGCGCGAAGCGCTAATATGTTAAATCCTGAATTCAAGCGGTAGCATCATAGCCTTTGGTTTCGACAAGAATGAGACGACGTTTTTAGGCAGAAAAATCATGCCATTTAGCGACTACAAAACCATTTCCCAAGTACAGGCCGAGTACAAGATAAAGTACCGGGAACAGAATTTTGTTCTTAAAAGCGCTGTCGTGAAGAAATCTATTGAGCCCTCCTCTGATTTCCTCTGTGAATTTGCCTTCAACCAGGAGAACATGGATACGTTCTCATCGGAAGCCGCAAGGTGTGAGATGATCATCTTCCCCATATTGCGGGAGATCTATAAACACTACTATCAGACAACCTCGTTATGGGTTCAAAAATCCATCTCATTCGATGAGAAGTTGAGCGGTACGCCGGATTACATTATCTCAAGGCGATCAGAGTTGGGAAAAACCATGTTGGAATATCCCTTGCTGATCGTCGCCAAGGCCAAAAAGAATGACTTTGAGCAGGGCTGGGCACAATGCCTGTCCGAATTGCTTGCCGCCAGAAACCTCAACCAGTCCGACAAGGCCGTCTATGGCATTGTGACGGATGGGAAACTATGGGAATTCGGTAAACTGGCGAAGGATATTTTTACGAAAAATACCGATAGCTTTACCATCACGGAATTGTCCGGATTATTTGCCGGTTTGAATTTCGTTTTTGATATGGCGAGCCGGGGCATAAAGGATCCCGCGTAGCGTAATGAAAAACCCGGCAGAAACGACCCGGACATACCCAATCGCAGCAGGTGAGCCCGTCATCAGTCTGGACAAGATCCACCTCCAAATCGGCGGGATCAGGGTGCTCACCGATGTATCTTTCAAGATACGCAAATGCGGCATTCTGGCCATCGTCGGGCCCAATGGTGCCGGCAAGTCCTCCATGCTGAATATCCTGAATGGATTCTATAAACCCACAAGCGGCGAAATTACTTTCCGAAATAAGACGCGGCGCGCCATGACGCCGTCTTACGCGGCCAGAAATGGCATCGCCCGCACCTTCCAGAATATTGCGCTTTTCAAGGGGATGAGCACCCTCGATAACCTCATGACCGGGCGGTTGCTCAAGATGAAACGGAACATGTTCATGCAGGCGCTGTATTTCGGACCGGCCAGACGCGAAGAGATCGCCCACCGAAAAGTGGTGGAGGATGTTATCGATTTTCTGGAGATCGAACCCATTCGCCAAACACCGGTAGGGCGTCTGCCTTATGGTTTGCAAAAACGGGTCGAGTTCGGCCGCGCCCTTGCCATGGAACCCGATATCCTACTGCTGGACGAACCCATGGCCGGGATGAATGTGGAAGAAAAACAGGACATGTGCCGGTTTATCCTTGATGTAAACACCGAATTCGGCACCACGATTGTGCTTATCGAGCACGACATGGGGGTGGTCATGGATATCTCCGATCGGGTGGTGGTATTGGATTATGGCCGCGCAATCGCCGATGGCGCGCCAGAGGATGTCCGTAATAATCCCGAGGTCATCGAGGCCTATCTGGGCGTCAGTCACGAGTAGTACTTACAACCGACGAGAGGAGCAATCCATGCTGCAAATAGAGTCCATCAATCAAATCCAGGATCGTCTGGCGGTCCATCCCATGTACGCTAAACTCACCAACGTGAAAAATCTCCGGATCTTCATGAAATACCATGCGTTTGCCGTGTGGGATTTCATGTCACTGCTAAAGGCGCTGCAACGGGACGTAACCGGTATAACGGTGCCTTGGCAGGAGGCCGGCGTCGATCCGAAACTTACCCGATTGATCAACGAAATTGTTCTTGGCGAGGAATCCGATCTGGACCATCTTGGCCGGCCCTGTAGTCACTATTCCCTATACCTTCAGGCCATGCAGGAAGTGGGGGCCGATACCGCCCCTGTCCGGCAATTTGTCGAGGGTCGGGATTTTTCCTCTATCCCCAAGGAATTGGGAGATATCGTCGACTACCATCTCGATCTGGCCTTGCGCGGAAAGATCCATGAAGTGGCCGCCTCATTTTTCTATGGACGGGAAAGGATCATTCCAAGGATGTTCAGCTC
>JABDQX010000015.1 GCA_013042035.1 Gammaproteobacteria bacterium | reverse complement strand
GAGCTGCCACGACAGTCTCTTAGAGCGTGTCTGAAAAATCCCCAGTCTACTGCGGCGGCCCCCGAATTGTGGCCTAGCGCGTTGCGAAAAAGTGGAAAATCGCGTCATGTAGCTCGCTACACTCCCCGATTTTTCACTTTCCGCGCCTTGCGGGACCGCAATCGGGCTACCGCCTCGCAACGACCGGGAATTTTTAGACACGCTCTTAGCGCCAGAATCTTGAACAAAACGATCAAAAAATTCTCCTGGCATATTTTGGTTCCGATTGTGTCGGATTGGGATGGCACGTCTTGATTATGCGTACCCGAACCCATCCCCAATCCGGCCAGGGCGTGCAAAACGCTGCTTTGCATAATGCCGGTTCCCATATAGACCGACCGCATGCCTTATATGGACGGGCGGTTTTTCTTTGTGGGGCCATGCACGGCACCCAACTACCGCAGGATCAGGGAAAGGAAGTCGCCTTTGCGGGCCGATCCAATGTCGGCAAATCCAGCGCTATCAATGCCATTACCGGTATTCGATCCCTTGCGCGCACCAGCAAAACCCCTGGCAGGACGCAGCAGATCAATTTCTTTGAATTGGATGCGACGCGGCGTCTGGTGGATCTTCCCGGTTACGGATACGCCAAGGTGCCCGAGGCGGTGCGCCGGGCGTGGGGGACGATGGTCGGTGAGTATCTCCGAGGGCGGCAATCGTTGCAGGGTGTCGTTCTGCTGATGGATGTGCGGCGTCCTCTGATGACGTTGGATCGTCAACTGGTAGACTGGTGCCGGGTCGCTGATTTACCGTTTTGCGTGGTGTTGACTAAGTGTGACAAGCTATCCCTTAGCCGCGCCCGAAGCGCGCGCGCTGAAACGCTTCGGCACTTAATGGCGTCGAACGATCCTACGGTCAGCAAGGCGCGGGTAATGCTTCTTTCGGCGAGTCGGGGAAATGGGATCGAGGATGTGTGGCAGTGGCTCGATGGGTGGTTTGAAGGAGAATAGCGCGTCGCCAATTTCTGCGGTAAACGGTCATAAAAACAAAAAGCGGCCGAAGCCGCTTAAATAATGCCGATAGTCGCGTTGTTGTTATAATTGCGACCGCCGACTGTGGAGAGATAATAATCTTTCCCAATACGCGCGTCAACTATTTGATTTTACAACAGTAAATTAGAATCTTCTAATTTAATAAACTAAGGAAAACTTTATGGCAAACATGATCAATTGCGTTGTTATGAAACGAGAAGCGGAAGGACTCGACAAGCCACCTCATCCCGGATCGCTGGGCGAGCGGGTTTACAAGAACGTATCGAAGGAAGGTTGGGAACAATGGCTTATGTTTTTGCAGATGGTTATCAATGAAAATCAGTTGACTACAGCCGATCCGGGCAATATCGAGCTTATCGAACGATATATGGTCGGTTTTCTGTTCGGTGAAGGCGAGATGGGCGAGCTTTCCGCCGCCGCTATTCATGGTCAGGGCATGGGCCATGGCTGTGGGATGTAAAATCCGGCATCTATCACATTTTCAACCACACAAAAGATCCGTGGACCGAAGATCCGTGGACCGAAAAACGCCTGACGGCCCGGTGCGCTCTATTGATGATGTCGGGCTAGCGGGAATTCCACGCGCAGATTTTTCGTGATCGGCGGATAACAAAACCCCGCTTCGGCACAACCCTGATAGCCGACCGTGATTTCCAGGGTTGTGATCCGCTCGGGCGTTGCCCCGGTCGGAGACGAATCCGAGGATTTTCCCTGTTCCCCATCTTCAGGGGTGCGCCTGGCGACATCATCGTCACGAAAGATGATGGGTAGTGTAACGGCGACATTGCCTTGCAACACTGCCATCGGTCCGAAACCATCACCCAAATCCTTATCCATGCCCCGAGGTATTTCGGGGTGCCCCAGTTTTATCCCCCGGCTTTGCGCCAGTTTGAATCGGAATCTGTCCTGATAAAGATAATACCCATCGGCAACCCGCCATCGGATGGCAAAAGAATTGTGCGTCTCGATTTCGATGTGTGGCGGGGAGAATGCCTCGTCCGGTGGTAGGAATTCTCCACTGGCGGTTTGTTCCCGGCCAAGCAAGTCGGCCAGCGGATTGGTAAAAGCGGCGGCCAGGGGGCCGAAGATCGCCAATGCGCAGCATAGAATGAAAAGCAAAATGATTTCGCGGAAGCGTAATGGGAACGAGCGAAAAAACGTTTGCATGGCTTGTGGGATCACATCCATCAATCCAAACTTACCCGCGGGTCGAGCACGGCGCCACCCACCGCGAGCACGATGCCATAGAGTATCAGCAATTCGCCGTGACCGGTCTGTTCCAGCATGCGCCGCAACAGGTGGCGCAGGGGGATCAGCAGTAGCAGGCCGAGTGACCATGCACTCGGGATCTTGCCGGCTGTGGCTGCCAGGAAGGCAACGGCCGCGATATCCTGAACGATCAGGACGCCGATGGCCGTGCGCCCGTGGCGCGAGGCCGAGGCGCCGAGTTCATCCAGTATTTTCACTGCGAAAACGGTACTCGAAAAGGATAACGCAAACCCGATGAGCAACGCCTGGCGGGTATCGATAGTGCTGAATAGCGGTATGCCGGTGCCGGCAAGCAGTGTCACGAAACCGGCCAGCAGCAGCGTAATGACAGCCATGTGTGTTACCGCGACACCCACGACTTCCGGCCGGGCGAGTGTTTGCAGTTTGAGTATCAGACCGACCGTGAACAGCAGCAGCGTGACGCCCAGGACAGCGGAAACACGCAGGAAATCGCCGCCCTCGGCCCCGGCTGCATTCAGCAGGAAT
>JABDQX010000014.1 GCA_013042035.1 Gammaproteobacteria bacterium | reverse complement strand
CACCGCTGGCGCGAGGTGCGAGCTCACCCTGGTCGATCAACGCCTGTGCGGCCATCCACAAAGAGACACCTTCGGTACGGGCTTTCTGGCGCACCGATTCCAGTGTGCGTATTCCGATTCCCCGTGGTGGTTGATTGATGACCCGCTCGAAGGCAGCATCATCATACCGATTGACCATGAGTCTCAGGTATGCCAGGGCATCCTTGATCTCGGCCCGCTCGTAGAACCGAAGTCCGCCGTGGACCCGGTAGGGTATGCTGTTCATCAGCAACTTTTCTTCGAACACACGGGACTGGGCGCTGACCCGGTACAATATGGCCACGGAATCCCGGCGGCCCCCATCGCCGATCCACTGGGCGATCCGATCGGCCACGAACCCGCCCTCTTCCTGCTCATTGAATGCCACATACAGGTGAACCGGCTCGCCATCGCCATCGCTGGTCCATAGATTCTTGCCGAGACGGCTTTGATTGTTGGCGATAACGGCATTGGCCGCAGCCAGGATATTGCCGGTGGATCGGTAATTGCGCTCCAGGCGAAGCGTGCGGACATCGGGAAAATCGCTGGGGAAGCGGTGAATATTTTCGATTTTGGCCCCCCGCCAACCGTAGATGGACTGATCGTCATCACCCACCATGAAAAGCTGGCCCGTAGTCCCGGCGAGCAGACGGATCCAGGCATACTGGATAGCGTTGGTGTCCTGGAGTTCATCGATCAACATGTGAGAGAAGCGCCGCTGATAGTGGGTCAGCAGGTCATCGCGCTCACGCAGCAATTCGTGGGCCTTCAACAGGAGTTCGGCGAAATCCACAAGCCCGCTGCGCAGGCAGGTCTCTTCGTAAGCCTGATAGATCAAGCGCATCTGGGCCACCCAGGCATCGTTGCGATCATCCAGGTGACGGGCGCGCAAGCCTTCATCCTTTTGGGCATTGATAAACCACTGGGCCTGTTTCGGCGGCCACTTGGTATCGTCGAGATTCATGGCGCGAATTACCCGGCGGAGCATCCGCAACTGGTCTTCGCTATCCAGAATCTGAAAGCCTTCCGGGAGATCGGTGTCTTTCCAGTGCAAACGCAGCATTCGGTGGGCAAGCCCGTGAAAGGTGCCGACCCACATGACACCCAAAGAACGGTTGAGCATCGCCTCGATCCGGGTGCGCATCTCCGCGGCCGCCTTATTGGTGAAGGTCACCGCGAGAATGCTGTTTGGGGTGACCTCGCCGGTTTCCACCAGCCAGGCAATGCGATGAACCAATACGCGCGTCTTGCCACTGCCCGCCCCGGCCAGCACCAGTGTGTGCCCGGCGGGCGCACTGACCGCTTCGCGTTGGGTTTCGTTCAGGGGATCGAGAATCTGGGTAACGTCCATAAAAAAATACCGGAACCAAACAGGCTCTAAAACTGACCGAGGAACGTCCGAAGCGCCGCATTGAAGGCTTCGGGCTTTTCGAAGTAGGTGGAATGTCCCGCACCGTCTATACACACGTATGGCGCCCCGATATCCCTGGCCACGCTTTCCAATAGATCCGGTGGAAATAGCGGATCAAGCTCGCTGGCCAGGATTTGAAACGGGATTTTGCTGGCTTTGACATCATCGAGCGTTACATAAATAGCGTCATCGCCCATGTTTGGCCGCGCCTTGGTGTTGTACGCGCCGATCTGATTGTAGAGGAGGGCGAGTGCGGGTTCCTTGTCGACGAATATCCGGCTGATGGCTGGATTGGTTGATTCCGATGGCGTCGGCCCCGAGCGTTGCATCCGGGCCAGCAGGCTTTCCATATTGGCTTGGGTGGCCTGGGTTTTCACGGCTCCCGGCGTGTTGGCCAGGAACACGGCGCGGATGCGATCAGGGTAATACACCGCCGCGCGCATACCGGTCCAGCCGCCCATGGATTGGCATACCACGGTGGCTTTGTCGATGTTGGCGGCATCCATGATGGCCATCAGATCGCCCTCGAAGAAACGCGGATTCTGCGCTTCCACCGGACAGGCCGAGCGTGCAAAGCCACGATGATCGAACACCACCACGCGGTAATCGGTGCTAAACGCGGGAACCTGTTGCCACCAACTGGTCGCGTTGCCACCGCCCCCGTGGGCGAATACCAATCCGGGGCCATCGGTGCCGTAGATTTTGTAGTAGAGGTTGATGTCACCAACCGTGGCGTAAGGCATCTTTCGCTACTTCACCGATAATCCACCCCGAGGATCTCGTACTCCACTTCGCCGCCGGGGGCCTGTACGGTCACCACATCGCCTTCCTCTCGACCGATCAAGGCTCGCGCCAGGGGAGAAGTCACGGAAACGAGTTTGTTTTTGATGTTGGCCTCCATCTCTCCGACGATCTGATAGGTAACCTCTTCGTCCGTGGCAAGGTTCATAAGCTCGACTGTCGTGCCAAAGACGATTTTCCCGCCCGCATCCAGGGACAGGGAAGTGGTATCGATAACCTGGGCGCAGGAGAGTTTTTCTTCCAACAAGGCTATTCGCGCCTCGGTAAGGCTCTGTTCTTCCCTGGCGGCATGATATTCAGCATTTTCACTGAGATCGCCATGGGCGCGAGCCTCCGCGATCTCACGGATGATTCTGGGCCTTTGGTGCCTTTTCAGGTCCTGCAATTCTTCCTTGAGTCTGATTTCACCTTGTATGGTCATGGGTTCTCTGGTCATTGCGCTATCTCCAGATGCAAATCTTGTAATCGATTAATACCGGGTTTTGTTTGCTGCTCCTTGATTGCCAGCACCATTGCCTGCGCACCAGCCATGGTCGTGGTGTACGCCACCTGATGGTGCAACGCCATCCGTCGAATGGTAAAGGAATCGGCGATTGCCTGTTTCCCTTCGGTCGTGTTCACGATGAGGCTTATTTGGTCGTTTTTTAACATATCGACGATATGTGGGCGACCTTCCATGACCTTATTGACGGTTCTACAGGTAACCCCGGCTCGGGTCATCGCATTCGCCGTACCTCGAGTGGCAACCAGACTGAAACCCAGTATGACCAACTCCCGAGCCACGGCAACGGCACACTTCTTGTCGGGATCGCGAATACTCAACAGTGCAATGCCGCCCACCGGCAGCCGATAACCCGCGCCCTGCTGGGCCTTGGCGAAGGCCTCGCCGAAGGTGCGTCCAACACCCATCACTTCGCCTGTGGATTTCATCTCGGGACCGAGCAGGGGATCGACACCGGGAAACCGCATAAACGGAAGGACCGCTTCCTTGACGGAATAATAAGCCGGCGCCTGTTGCTGAACTATCCCTTGATCCTGCAAGGAGCGCCCGGCCATGCAGCGCGCGGCAACACGGGCAAAGGATACGCCGGTTGCCTTGGACACGAAGGGCACCGTACGCGACGCACGGGGATTGACCTCCAGCACATAGACCCGATCCCGTTGGATGGCGAACTGGATGTTCATAAGGCCAACGACGGTAAGGCCATCGGCAAGTTGCCGTGTTTGTTTCCGGATCTCTTCCAATACCGGCTCACCGAGGGTGCACGGCGGCAGCGAGCAGGCGGAATCCCCTGAATGAATACCTGCCTGTTCGATGTGTTCCATAATCCCGCCGATGACCAGCGCCTTGCCGTCACTCACGGCATCCACATCGACCTCCGTGGCGTCATCCAGAAAATGGTCCAATAGAACCGGAGAGTCGAAAGATACCGCCACGGCAGCGCGCATGTATGCCGCCAAATCCGCTTCGCTGTAGACGATCTCCATGGCACGTCCACCCAGCACATACGAGGGACGCACCACCAACGGGTAACCGATTTCCCTGGCAAGTTCAATGGCGCTCTCGGGGGTGCGCGCGGTCCGGTTGGCGGGCTGGCGCAATCCCAGTTCCTCGATAAGCTTCTGAAACCGTTCCCGATCCTCGGCCAGATCGATAGCGTCGGGGCTCGTGCCGATGATGGGTGTGCCCGCCGCTTCGAGCTCCCTGGCGAGCTTGAGGGGTGTTTGGCCACCGAATTGAACAATGACGCCCTCGGGCCGTTCGATGTCGATGATGGACAGCACGTCTTCGAGCGTCAATGGCTCGAAATACAACCGATCGGAAGTATCGTAATCGGTGGAAACGGTTTCCGGGTTGCAATTGACCATGATGGTTTCATAGCCATCCTCGCGCATGGCCAGCGCCGCCTGCACACAACAATAGTCGAATTCAATCCCTTGCCCTATTCGATTGGGACCGCCGCCGAGCACAACGATCTTGCGTCGATCCGTCGGCCTGGCCTCGCATTCTTCTTCATAAGTGGAATACAGGTACGCGGTTACCGAGGCAAACTCAGCGGCACACGAATCCACTCGTTTGTAGACCGCCCGCACGTTCAACGCATGACGCAGATTGCGTACCTCGGCCTCTGTCTTGCCCAGTAGCGTCGCCAACCTGCTGTCGGAAAATCCCTTGCTTTTAAGGGTAAACAGGGTATCCCGATCGAGCGTCTCCAGTTGTGAACTCGACAACTCTTGTTCCCAGGCGACAATCTCCATGATCTGCGACAAAAACCACGGGTCGATTGCGGAGAGTTCATAGATCTCCTCCAGGGAAAATCCGTGCCGCACGGCATCGGCCACGTACAATATCCGGTCGGGCCCCGGTACCCGCAGCTCACGGCGAATTCGCTCCGCGAGGACTTCATCGTCCCGATACACCATTTCGTTGAGGCCATCCAGACCCGTCTCCAGGCTGCGCAGCGCCTTTTGGAGTGACTCCTGAAAGGTCCGTCCAATGGCCATGACCTCGCCAACGGATTTCATTTGGGTCGTCAGGTGGGGGTCCGCCTCGGGAAATTTTTCGAAGTTGAAACGCGGAATCTTGGTCACGACATAATCGATGCTCGGCTCGAAAGAAGCGGGCGTGACGCCACCGGTAATTTCATTGGCAAGTTCGTCGAGCGTGAACCCCACCGACAGCTTGGCGGCAACCCGGGCGATGGGAAATCCGGTGGCCTTGGATGCCAGGGCGGAGGAGCGGGAGACCCTGGGATTCATCTCGATGACGACCAATCGACCGTCGGCGGGATTGACCGCGAACTGGACATTGGAACCACCGGTATCCACCCCGATTTCGCGCAGCACCGCAATGGAGGCATTGCGCATGATCTGATATTCCTTATCGGTCAGCGTCTGCGCTGGGGCAACCGTAATGGAATCACCGGTATGCACACCCATAGGATCCAGGTTCTCGATGGAGCAAACGATGATGCAGTTGTCTTTATGGTCCCTGACAACCTCCATCTCGAATTCCTTCCAGCCCAGTACCGACTCCTCCAGCAAAATTTCATGGGTAGGCGATGCATCCAGACCCGCCTCGCAAAGGGTGACGAATTCTTCCCGGTTGTAGGCAATTCCACCGCCCGTTCCACCGAGGGTAAAAGAGGGCCGGATGATGGTGGGAAACCCAATCGTCTCCTGGATATCATGGGCCTCGGTAAGGTTGTGGGCCAAACCGGAACGTGGCGTTTCCAGGCCGATTTTGGCCATGGCCTGCTTGAACCGTTCCCGATCCTCGGCCTTATCGATGGCATCACGGCTGGCCCCAATCATCTCCACGTTATATCGCGCCAATATCCCCCTGCTGGCAAGGTCCAGTGCGCAATTGAGCGCCGTTTGACCGCCCATGGTCGGCAATACCGCATCCGGACGTTCGGTCTCGATAACCTGGGCGATGGTTTCCCAATGGACCGGTTCAATGTAGGTCGCATCGGCCATCTCGGGATCGGTCATGATGGTGGCGGGATTGGAGTTGATGAGTATCAGGCGATAGCCTTCTTCCCGGAGCGCCTTGCAGGCCTGTACGCCGGAATAATCGAATTCGCAGGCCTGGCCGATAATAATGGGCCCGGCCCCGATGACCAGAATGGATTGGATGTCGGTTCGTTTTGGCATTAATGTTATTCCGCAATAATTTTGCTGCGCAAAATTATCTGGCCCCGCTTCACGGGGCAATTAGTTTTTTATTTTCATAGCAGCAGATACAGCAGGATTGTGCTTCGTTATCAATCGACACAATTTGTAAAACCCATATATGAGTTGCCTGCACACACCACGGC
>JABDQX010000001.1 GCA_013042035.1 Gammaproteobacteria bacterium | reverse complement strand
AAATTGACCTGTTCATCTCCGGGAATCCCATTGTTGAGAGAGCTTTTTTTGAGGTATCTAGCTCTCCCAAAGCAAGCGCGTACAGGCTTTTTAGGCGATTGCCGGATAAAGAATATACCGGATTGCTCAGTAATTTTGTTCGTATTCAAGGCGCGGCAACAGGCGCATAGTTGTTCTATGTAACTGTTGACGTAACGCAGAAAACGGACAAAAGGACAAGCAAGCTGGTCTGTTCTTTGACAGAAATCGCCTTAGGAAAACGGATGGCGGAGAACGATTGTCTGGCTGCGATCCGGTCCCGTGGAAACGATATCGATAGGCGTTTCGGAAAGTGTTTCGATGCGATCGAGGTAAGCGCGGGCGTTGTCCGGAAGCTTCGCGATATCCGTGATGCCCAACGTCGATTCTTTCCAGCCCGGCAAATCCAGATAGATGGGTTCACAGGCTGCCAGGACATCGACCTCGCTGGGGAATTGCTCGCTTTCCACCTCGCCGTTCCGGTATCCAACGCAGATCCTGATGGGATCCAATCCGTCCAGCACATCCAGTTTGGTAATGCAAAGACCGGTCATGCTGTTGATCCGGATGGCGCGTCGCACGGCGACCATGTCCAGCCACCCGCAACGCCGCGGACGTCCCGTGGTCGCTCCGAATTCGTGCCCCTTGGCGGCCAGATGTTCCCCATCGCTGTCGAACAGTTCCGTCGGGAATGGACCGGAACCGACCCGGGTAGTATATGCCTTGGTAATGCCGATGATATGGTCGAATCGTCCGGGGCCGACACCACTACCCGAGGCGGCTCCCCCAGAGGTCGTGGTCGATGAGGTAACGAAAGGATAAGTACCATGATCGATATCGAGTAACGTACCCTGCGCGCCTTCGAAAAGGACCTTACCGCCCTGACGCAACAGATTGTCCAAACGGACCGACACATCATCGAGTAGCGGCACGAGGGTATCGCTCACACCGATAGCCTCTTCCAGAACACGCTCATATGAGACGGGTTCGGCGCCATAGTAGTTTTCGAGGGAGAAATTATGGTAATCCACAATCTCCTTCAATTTGGCGGCAAATGATTCGGGTTGCCGTAAATCGCCAATACGCAATCCCCGGCGCGATACTTTGTCTTCGTACGCGGGGCCAATCCCTCGTCCCGTGGTACCGATGGCCTTGCTGCCCCGGGCACGTTCGCGCGCATTATCCAGTGCAATGTGATACGGCAAGATAAGCGGGCAAGCCCCACTGATGCAAAGCCGTTCGGTAACCGGTATCCCCTGGGCGTCGAGCATTTCGATCTCTTCGACCAGCGCACTCGGAGAAACAACCACGCCATTACCGATAAAACACAGCACCCCTTCCCGGAGCACACCGGATGGAATCAAGTGCAGTATCGTCTGTTTTCCGTCGATAACCAATGTATGCCCGGCATTGTGGCCACCCTGAAAACGGGTCACCGCCGACGCCCGATCAGTCAGAAGATCGACAACCTTGCCTTTTCCTTCATCACCCCATTGAGTTCCAATGATTACAACTGCATTACCCACTTTAAAATCCTTGGTTTTCACGCGTGGATACAGCGCGGGGCGCCTATTCCACTCTACTACTTTCAGGTACTACTTCAGGATATACAAAAATACGACACCCAGCAGCATGCTGGTCAAACCGATAAAACGCAACGTGCCGTTATGCATTTGCGTCATCAGCTCCATGGTTTTACGCGTCCTGTCCGGACTCAGAAAAGGCATCATGCCTTCGATAACGAGAACCAACGAAATTGCTGCAAGAAAGTCGTGCCACATAAAGGTCCAACCGTAAAGTTCTTCTTCTATCTCAGGTAGTTATCAACGAAGAATAACCGGTTACATCCCCGGATCCTTGAAATACTTGAAGAACTCCGTATTCGGCTCCATGATGAGAATGTCGGAGCGGTCATTCAGGGTATTCCGATAGGCATTCAGGCTCCGGTATAACCCGTAGAATTCAGAATCTTTCCCATAGGCATTGGCGTAGGTCTCAGCCGCCTTGGCATCACCCTCACCTCGAATCTGCTCTGAATCCCGATTCGCTTCGGCGATGATGACTTCCCGTTCACGATTCGCCTCCGCCCGTATGGTTTTGGCCGCTTCTTGCCCACGCGAGCGAAAATCCTTGGCGACTTTGGTCCGCTCCGCCGACATTCGATCGAATACGGATCCGCTGACATCCTCCGGCCAGTCAATTCGTTTTAGCCGCACATCAATGATCTCGATTCCGAGATCGAACGCGGCCTGATCTTTTGCCGAGAGCCCTTCGTGTTCGTTCCCCTTGTCTTCCCGGACCCCCTTGGCGTTCGAGCCGGGTTCTTTCTCGCTCGAAGATGCCATCAGCGCACTCATAATCTCCGTCCGTTCTCCTGAAACCACCTCAACGACCGTGCGCTTACCAAATTCGTCCCGGAGACGCTTTTGAATAATCGTCGTCAACCGATCCGAGGCCGTACGCATGTTCCCGCCACTGGTGGCTGTGTAAAACTGCTCCATATCCTGGATTCGCCATTTTATGAAGAAGTCCACCATGACGTTCTTCTTCTCGATGGTCAGGAACCGCATGGGATCCGCATCGAGATTTTGTATCCGGCGATCGAATTTTTTCACTACCTGGAAGGGAGAAGGTGCCGGCACGAAATCCCAGATCGTTTTCACGTGAATACCAGGACCATAGTCGGCACGGACTATTTTACCCAACTGCAGCACAACGGCCCGTTCGCGCTCATCCACGGTAAATACCGATAGCATCAGCACAACAACAACGAAAGCCACGAGGATAAATAACAGTTTTTTGAAGCGCATGAGTTTTTCTAACGACATCAACGGTTCCTCCCTCGATCGGTCGAGCGATTCCGACCCATGGCATTAGGGGCGGGCGCTACCGACGGCGCTTCTTCCTCAGGCTCCACATCGGAATCCTCGGGGGGCGTTTCCGCCCGCGGCGTCAGCAATTTATCCAGCGGTAAATACATAAGGCTATTACCGCCATCCTTTACGTCCACGACCACCTTGCTCGTGTTTGCCATGACGGACTCCATCGCGTCCAAATAAAGGCGCGTACGCGTCACATCCTTGGCCTTCTCGTATTCATTCAATACCTTCAGGAAACGGTCGGTCTCGCCTTCGGCCGCGACAATTACCCGTTGTCGATAAGCATGGGAGCGTTCACGAATGGCGTTGGCTTCACCTCGCGCCTTGGGAATAATATCGGCCGCATAGGCCTTGGCCTGATTCTTGAACCGCTCTTCGTCCTCACGCGCACGCACGGCATCGGCATAGGCCGCCTGCACTTCCTTGGGGGCCTGGGCATCCTGCATGTTTACACTGGTAATCTTGATGCCGGCACCACCATCTCCGTACCGTTCCAGGATCTCCTGGATCAAAACCTGCGCCTGTTCGGCGACTACATCGCGCTCCTTGGAGATAATCGGGTCCATTTTCCGCTTACCGACGATTTCCCGGACAGCGCTTTCCGTGCTCTGACGAAGGGTATTTTCCGGTTCGACGACATTAAATAGGAAGGCGCGGGGATTCTCCACGCGATATTGCACCTCGAATTTGATATCGATGATGTTTTCGTCCTTGGTGAGCATCAATGATTCATGAGGAACGGATGCGGTACCGGAGCCTTGGGTCCGATAGCCGATGGGTACGCTTCTCACGCCGGTCACATTGACCTTTTCGACTGTGTCGACGAAAAGCGGCCGCCAGTTCAGACCTGACTCCGTCGTACGCGAGTAAGCGCCAAAGCGCAGAACCACCGCCTCTTCTTCCGGTTGAACGATGTAGAATCCGGCAACGCCCCATACCAACAAAACGGCAACCATTAAAAAAGAGAGGCTCGTCAGGCCGGCTTTTCCCATCCCTGGATTCTTCTCATCACTATTTTCGCCACCACCGTCCCCTCCCCCGCCAAACAGATTGCCAAGGGCCTCCTGAAATTTGCGGAAAAGTTCATCAAGGTCAGGGGGCCCTTGTTGACCACGGTTCCCCCATGGGTCTCGACCGCCATTATTGCCGGGTTGGTTCCAAGCCATATTTAGTTACTCCACACGTTCAGAAAGATTCCGAATCCAGTTCCATATCATCATCGTTTTGTGGGTCATCGTTGCGTGGCAACTTGACGTTGCGCGAGGGCACTACCGTGGAAATAGCATGTTTATAGACCATCTGGCTTACGGTATTTTTCAGCAACACAACAAATTGATCAAAAGATTCTATCTGGCCTTGTAGCTTTATGCCGCTTACCAGAAAAATCGATACAGGCACACGTTCTTTGCGCAGGGTATTCAGGAAAGGATCCTGAAGTGACTGCCCTTTACCCATGATGAACTCCTAAAGTTTTTTTGATTTTTATGTTGGAGGTCCGAATATCCAGTGTGCTGCCTTAGCGGTTCTGTGTAAAGTCTTAGAGCGTGTCTTAAAATTCCGATTCCGTGCACGTGTTTCGCTAGCCTACCCACGGAATCTCCGCGCCTCTGCGGTTATAAAAACCACTTTTAGAACCGCAGAGACGCAGAGGCGCGGAGAAAGAATCTATTTTTCAGACACGCTCTTAGGGCTCGTAAACCGGGAACATCAATATCCCAAACGCCCTCTACACACCCCGGAAGCCCGTTCAGTATAAACCATTACGATAAAACTTTTCGCTCTAGGAATCTGCCCGCGTCCGGATGTGATTTTCCGCCTACATGGTTTGAGGATGAGATGCCGCGGCCATCCGAATCCTGGTCTCTCGGGTATGGCCGTGGCAAAGGGCCGTGGCAAAGGCATCGGCAACATCGCTCGCCGGTGGTTTCGGCAGATTCAATAAAAGTCGAATCATGTATTGCACCTGCTCTTTCGTAGCGTTTCCCTTGCCGGTGACGGCTTGTTTGATCTCGGCCGGTGCATATTCATGGATGGGTAATGCCTGCAGGATCCCAGCCATCAGGGCCGCCCCCCGAGCCTGACCGAGTTTTAGCGCGGAAGCGGGGTTGCGATGGAAAAACACCTGTTCGGCCACCATCTCATCCGGGTGATGTTCCTCGATAATCTGGCTTACCCCATCGAAAATAGTTTTCAGTTTGCTTGCCAAATCCCCCTGGGGCACATGGATACAGCCACCCGCGATATAGGTGGCGTGATTGGTTTCCATGGATATGACGCCGAATCCGGTAATACGCGAGCCAGGATCGATACCGAGAATGCGTATGGCGTTAGTCACCCTTCAGATACGTACCCATCAATTCCGCTTTGGCGATGACGTGTCCTTCCATGGCAGTCTCCAGCGCGTCTTTGTCAGGTTCGTCCATGTCTTCGAGCACGATATCCAGGGCATAAAGTTTGTGGAAATAGCGATGGCGGCCGATGGGTGGACACGGTCCCCCATAACCGGTTCGTCCCCAGTCATTGCTGCCTTCCTTGGTTCGAGCTGGCAGTTGCGCGGAACCGGCGGCATTACCAACCGCCTCCGACAACCTGTTTGCCTCGGGCGGCAGGTTGTAAAGCACCCAGTGAACCCAGGTCATTTTCGGCGCTCTGGGATCCGGAGCGTCGGGGTCGTCCACGATCAGCGCAAGGCTTTTGGTCCCGTCCGGTATAGCCTGCCAGTGGAGGGGCGGTGAGGCATCCTGTCCTTCGCAGGTGTATTTTTTCGGTATTTCTCCGTTGTGGGTAAATGCCTCGGATTGCAGTGAAAAGGTCATTAATTTCTCCTGGTGATTTATCTCTGGCACCGCTTCGTGGTGCGATGCTTTGGATACCATTGTAATGGATCAGGGTTTTACCCTGAACACTGAGCCTTGCATTTGTTCTTCGGGGTTTTGCATGTAGCGCATTTGGCATATACTCAGATATATACTTTTTGGTTTCTTAGGC